>JACRMS010000036.1 GCA_016214845.1 Nitrospirota bacterium
CACTCATCACTTGTTCCATGACTTTAACTCTTTGTATTTCCTTCTGACTCAAAACTATTTCTCCCTTCATAGGCTTCTCCTCCTTGAAGGGGACATTTTACCTTTGCAGTTAATAGGGCCATTATCCCTTTGCTATCACATATTGAGAAATACTTATTGCTGTAATCATAGAAATATGAATTGGAAGTTGAGATGATTTTTATTTTATAATCAGACCCGGTCGCTAACGTATCAGGAACAACCCAATGTCTCAACCCATCATTTGAGGTGCTATTTTCTATTGTGCTTACAAAGTTGCCACCTTTATATAATTCAATTTTCACATTGGAACCCACATTCCCGTTGCTTGTCCACTGAATAGAGTAATCAGTGCCCTGCTGCCATGATTCACCGCCATTTGGAGAGGTTACTTTCAGATAAGAATTAGAGCTGTCAAGAACCGTAAAGTCATAATATTCAAGTTCACGCCACTCACCTGCAATCTTTGCTTTCGGCACAACCTTGAAGTTGCCTATATCTGTATCGGTAAACCATGCAAAGGAGGTCCCGAAGTTTTTCGTAGCGCCCGGATTTAGAACAACATTATAATAGTACCTCTCAACTCCGGTAGCCGGGTCTTTCATATCCCATTTATGATTGTTGTTTGCATCATGAATTGCCAGTGCAAGCTGCTCAATAACAATTGGCTGCTGTCCATCATTTCTGATACTGAAATCTGCATAAAAGTTAGGGTTAGATAAGCTTGCCCAAGGTTCGCCGCGTATCGGGTCAGACGTTCTCCAGAAATAATATACAGTGGGACTTCTGGAGATTATTTTATAGGTAACAATATTACTGGTGACATGGGTAAAATCATCCTCAGCCCACCATTCATAAATACCTAACGGTTTATTGGCGGGAACCGGATAAGGTATATCGAAATGCCCGATGGAATCTAAATTCTGTGATAGCGTTGAACAGTTGTTAGTGCCTTGCACGCAGAAATGAAGTGTTGCCGTCCTATACGGTGTAAAACCAGTATCCCACTGTGCAAATGTTGTCACACCGGGGATGCCTATCTCAGGAGTCTGAGCAATGGTCGGATCGAATGTAGAAGGATTTGTGATTGTATAAGTAAGATAATCGCTGCATATTGTTATTGTCTTATCAATTGTCGGCGTCAGATCACATGCCCGCCATTTGTATTCTCCGGGAGCTTTATTAGCAGTATAAGGAATATCCAAATGTCCGCTATCATCTACGGTGTAAAGAGGCGGATAATCCGTAGATGAGTCGTTCAGATTTATAACTTCAAGGCGCACCTGAGCATTGGGAATGAAATAATCAAGCGTCTGCGTGAATGTCGTTCCCGGAGGGCCGGAGTCAGGGGATTGGGAGATAAGCGGAGGATATAAAATTCTGGCGCTTCTTTATCGTCCGGATAAAGATCACGCTCTAATGCAGATAGAGGTGTGTTTCCTAAAACTGTTTTTTCAAGTGCTGAAGCACCAGGCGGTTCAGTTGGGTGAGCAAGTCCAATAAAGTGACCAATTTCATGTAAGGCAACGCTTTCGAGATCATTCCATACAAACGGGCACTGGTTGATGACACACCAATCATTTGTTGTAAACGTATTGTCGCTATTAAAAATTATAACTGCATTATAGATATCCGACCCTTTTTCAGGAGGATAACGGTATGTACAAGCACGATTCTCTCGAATATTACAACCTTCATAATTAATATATTCAGCAGGAATTTCTTCGGGACTTTTCTTTGTTATTAAATGGAGAGTGTCTGGATTATTAGGAGACGGGTTAAGGGTTTGGCCAATATAAGGTTCCCTTCTAAACTTCAAGTGTGAACCTTCAATATATCCCCACTTATTAAATGCGCTTTCAATTGCTGCAACTTCATCAGTACTAAATGCATTCGTGTCAATAATATATGTAATTGGATCATTGCCAGGCCATTTGCTATGTCTCAACGGCCTTGCAACGGCACTTGAAGCAAAAAGGACTAATATCAGAACCGATAAAAAAAAATCTTGCGAGCCATAACGTCCCCCTTTAAAATTAGTGTCAAAGAGTCAGAGTATCAAAGGTCAAAGTCGGATGGATTTCATAAACGCGTTCAGCATCATACCAAGCTCTTCGCGCATAGTTTCATATTTTTCGTATGCCTTCTGATCAATGAATTTCAGTTCGCAAGCTATTTCCAGCAGATACTCGGTTTCAACCAGTGATCTGTTTTCTATATTTAGAAAATTCAGGAATTCTTTTTTGCTTCTGCTTGCCTGTCCTTCGACAATATTCAAAGGCACAGAGAATGCCGCTCGTCTTATCTGCGAGGTCAATCCATAAAGCTCTTCCTTCGGAAATGTCTTGCTTGTTGCGTATATTTCCATAGCAAGCCCATGCGCCTTGTCCCATACTTTCAGCTTTTTGCAGCCCTTCTTTTCCATCACTTATCCCCCGATAGTGTCAAAGATCATAGTGTCAAAGTATCGAAGCATCAGAGTGTCCGAGTGTCAATCAGACTGCGATTCTATGCGGACAATGATGTGACTTCCACCATATGATGCTTTTGTCTGGCATCATTCACAATCTCTTCCAGTTTGGCAGCAACAGCATCATTGATCCAGTCCGCTCCGCACTGTGAGCAAACAGTAGCAGGAACATCCCTCACAACAACAACGCCAAATCCCAAATCAACTGTAAATGTGGTTTTCCCTTCCTTCTTGCTGCCTCCGCAAAGCGGACATTTATCGGTCGATGTGTCAAACGCCATACTTCCTCCTCGTTTTATAATCTGATTCAAAATGTTCCAAATCCGGCTTATATGCAGTGATAACAAAACAGCGACGTTTGTCGGTGTCTAATGCCGAAACAACGTGAAACGGATTCCCATCAACCCATCCAAAAAGTAAAGCACTCGGGAAAGGCTTGTCATCAGGATAATCTTCAATAACTTCTCCTGTCAGTAGAACTTTCATGACGGTATTCCTTGGAATCCCTCTTTCCATCATCCTTTCAAGTGCATGCCTCTGCCATTCGATATTGCCATTTTCAACTGCTTCTTTAAGCCCGTCTCTATTCATCTATAGTACATGTGTGAATCATGTGCAATATAATCGTAAATGTTCTCAATATCGGATATCGCTCTTTCGGCCCAAATCAGTTCTGCCATTTCTTCGAGAGCCTTTCAACGGCATCTTTATGTGAAAGTGTCCGGCCTTCTTTAATGTCTGCTTCACCTGCCTCGATTTTTTGCAGAAGATATATACGATAAATGAACTCCTCTATATCCACTTTATCAGGAAGCTCCTTCAATAAAACTTCAAGTTTTGATTTTAAGATTTCCATACCTTACACCTCACTTGCAAGATTTAAGTTTCCTTAAGTGCTACTATCTTGAACTGGTGAAATTTACTGCTAAGATAATTTATTAAACAACTCACATGTGATGGTTGTCAAGGAAAATGTTATTTGCAATTCTTTCTCCTGGGCCAGTACAGCCACACCGACACGATGGCAAGAATAATTGTCAGGGCTAAAATCACTTTCGGAGACATATTCAGGTAAACGATTTCTTCTACATAATGAATGATGAATGAGCCTGAATAGCTCTGAGACGGGTCGTGCATTTCCCTCAGCCAGATCTCAAGATGTGTAAGAGGGCAGTACCAGCCTAAGAATTGTATACCAAGCGCGAATATCATCCCGCCGATGTGGAACCTTTTGACCCATTTATACTTCCTGCCTATAAACGCCCCGAAGATGAGAAAGATTATCCAGAGCAAATGAAGGATTACGGTAATGTCGGCGGCTATGCGGTAGAGCATGGGAAATCAATCATTAAGTAAAATCCCCCTTCACCCCCCTTTTTTAAAGGGGGAGAGTTCCCCTCTATTAAGAGGGGGCAGGGGTGTGTTCTCTCGTTAGTTGAAAGAAGGATTCCCGACAAGCGGGAATGACATATCGTTAAGTTATTACTGCAATTAATAATCAAGAGACAGTTGATCGTCCCTGACTTTCCTGAAACTCTTTCTGTGGATCGGGCACGGCCCGTGCTGCTGAATGCATTCCATATGCTCTTTTGTAGAGTATCCCTTATGCCCGCTGAAATTATACACAGGGTATTTAGCGTGATAGTCATGCATGATATCGTCCCTGACGACCTTTGCGATAATTGATGCCGCTGCTATTGAGGCGCTGATGGATTCCCCTTTTATCATGGAGCGCTGGTTGATGGGAACGTCTTTTAGTTTAACGGCGTCTATGAGCAGGATATCGGGTCTGATTTTCAGGTCTTCGACCGCCATTTTCATGGCAAGTTTTGTGGATTCGAGAATGTTGATTTTATCTATAACGTCAGCGGCAACTATTCCAACTCCGACAGCAGCGGCGTGATGAACAACCTTCCAGAAGATACTTTTCCGTTCGCTTTCGGTAACGACTTTTTTTGAATCTCTCAGCCCTTCGATCACGGTCCCTGACGGCAGTATCACTGCCGCAGCCACGACCGGGCCTGCGAGAGGGCCCCTGCCTGCCTCGTCAATCCCTGCTATTAACGGGTGGTTCCGGCGTGCTTCTTCATCGTATATAAATATGGCAGGCACATCTGCTTTGGAGGTCTTTCGTGGAGACATGAGAAAGTTAAAAACTCTCCACAGATTGCACAGATTGACACAGATTTTTGCGAGCCATTCAATGAATCTGTGTTATCCGCGAAATCTGCGGATAAATATTATCATTCTTTACCTACTGCTTCTGGGTCTCTGTGAAAGCCTTTTCTTTTACTTTGGCAGCCTTCCCTTTTTTGCCGCGAAGGTAATAGAGCTTGGCCCGTCTTACGCGTCCTTCCTTGACAACTTTGATAGTATCAATAAGCGGTGAATACAAAGGGAAGATCTTTTCAACGCCGACGCCGTAAGAGATTTTTCTTACCATGAAGGTCTCACGCGTGCCGTCGCCTTTCCTTGCAATGACAATGCCTGTATAGGTCTGGATCCTCTCCTTGTCGCCTTCTCTGATCTTCATGTCTACACTGACAGTGTCGCCGACTTTGAAATGCGGCATTTCTTTCTTATATACTTCTTCTACAGCTCTTATGGCAATCATGATACTTCCTCCTCAATTTCGGAAATTAATTTTTTATCTAATTCTGTAAGCTCTACTTTTCCAATAAGGTCAGGTCTCTTTTGTATGGTCCTTTTTAAGGCCTCTTTTCTCCTCCAGCGCCATATTGCCTTATGGTCACCTGAGAGAAGCACCTGAGGGACTTCCATCTCCCTGAATTCCCTCGGCCTTGTGTAATGAGGGTAATCAAGCAGCCCCCACGAAAACGACTCGTCCTCAACGGATTTCTCATCTCCGAGTGCGCCGGGGACAAGCCTGGTCACCGCATCGATTATAACAAGAGCGGCCAGTTCTCCGCCAGTTATTACATAATCTCCAATGGAGACTTCCTCATCAATCAGCGTTCTGACCCTCTCATCAATGCCTTCGTAACGGCCGCAAATGAATACGAACCGGCGGCCTTCTTTTGCGTAAGCCTCCGCCATCGACTGATTGAAAGGGCTGCCCTGCGGACTCAAGAGGATTACCTTCCGGGGTTCGCCGTCTTCCTTCAGAAAATCCATTGCCCTGAACAACGGCTCCGGCTTGAACACCATGCCGGCCCCGCCCCCGTAAGGGGCATCATCAACCTGCCTGTGCGGCCCTGATGCGAAGTCCCTGATGTTGATCAGCCTTACATCAAGCAGGTTCTTCTCCCGCGCCCTTTTTAAAATGCTTTCATTCAGACAGGCAGTTAATATGTCGGGGAAGAGCGTCAGGACGTCACATTTCATTTTAACTAAGAAGTAACAAGTAAGAAGTAGGAAGTGGAAAAATAAAGACTTGCTGATTCATTATATTTCTTACTTCTCAGTTCTCACTTATTTTTATTCCAGTATTTCAAGTACGCAGCGTTTGCCGATCTTTGTGCCTGCTGCGCTCAGGATAGTTCTAATTGAGCGTGCTGTTTTTCCCTGCTTCCCGATTACCTTGCCAAGATCCGATGTAGCAACCCGAAGTTCGAAAACAGTGGTCCTTTCTCCGTCTACTTCCGCCACTGCAACTTCCTCCGGTTTGTCTACCAGAGCCTTTGCTATGTCTTCCAGTAGTGACTTCATATCCACCTCCAGATGCTTTTGGGCCGTGACTTACATGCCCGAAATTTTCAAAAGTTTTTTTACGACTGAAGTTGGCTGTGCCCCACAGCCAAGCCAGTACTTGGCTCTCTCTGTATTTATTTTAATCTCAGAAGGGTCTTTCATAGGATCGTAAGTTCCGATAATCTCTATAAACGGGCCGTCTCTTCTTTCCTTCGAGTCGGTGACAATCACTCTGTAAAAGGGCTGCTTTTTGGCGCCTTTCCTTGTTAGCCTAATCTTTACCAAATCAAAATCCTCCGTGTTAAATGATTTTTATGTTACAGGATACACAATTTAATATATAAAATACAAGGTTTAAATAATGAATTAGAATTGCTTATAGCAGGAGTTTATTGTCAGAATTTGAATTGAGGCATCCTGAATTTTCCGCTTTTGAACCGCTTCAGCATCTTCTTCATTTCCATATACTGCTTCAGCAGCCTGTTGACGTCGGCGACTGTTGTGCCGCTTCCGGTTGCGATTCTCTGTTTACGGCTGCCGCCGATAATGACCTGATTATTCCTTTCCTTCATTGTCATTGAATTGATCATTGCCTCGACCTTTACAAACGCCTTATCGTCGATATTGACGCCTTTCATCTGCTTGCCGAGGCCGGGGATCATGCCGAGGATATTTTCAAGCGGTCCCATCTTTTTGATCTGTTTGATCTGGTTTTTAAGGTCGTCGAAGGTAAAACTGTCTTTCCGCAGCTTTTCCTCAAGCTGGGCGGCCTCATCCATGTTCACTGCTTCCTGCGCCTTTTCCACGAGGGAAACAACATCACCCATGCCCAGGATCCTGGATGCCATTCTTTCGGGATGGAAGGGTTCGAGGAAATCGATCTTTTCGCCGACACCGATCAGTTTAATAGGCTTTCCCGTAACAGTAACAATTGAAAGCGCCGCGCCGCCGCGCGCATCGCCGTCCATCTTTGTGAGGATGACCCCGTCAATGTCGAGCTTGTCGTTAAAAGACTTCGCGATGTTCACGGCATCCTGTCCTGTCATGGCGTCAGCGACAAACAGTATCTCCTTGGGCTTTGCCTCTTTTTTCAGGTCTTCAAGCTCCTTCATTAGATCTTCATCTATGTGGAGTCTGCCCGCAGTGTCGAGTATCAGGATGTCCCGGCCTTCCTGAGTTGCCTTTTTCAGCGCCTCCGGGAAGATCCTTACAGGGCTGTCCCCGGGTTTTGTGGCATAAACCGGCACATCAATCTGCGTGCCAAGGGATTTAAGCTGATCGATCGCAGCGGGCCTGCCTGTATCAAGCGCAACAAGCATCGGCCTTCTGCCGTCTTTTTTGAAATTGCTTGCGAGTTTTGCCGAGGTTGTTGTTTTACCGGAGCCGTGAAGACCCACGAGCATAATGATCGTCGGCGGATTAGGAGCAAGGCTTATCTTGCGCACGCCTCCGCCCATGAGGTTGCAGAGTTCATCATAGACTATTTTTACTACCTGCTGTCCGGGGGTGATGCTGTCGATCACCTCTTTGCCTACCGCCCTCTGTTTTACCTTATCAGTAAAGTCCTTCACCACCTTGAAGTTGACGTCAGCCTCAAGGAGCGCCATCCTGATCTCCTTCATGGCCTCGGCGACGTCAGGCTCCCTGAGAAGGCCGCGGCCTTTGAGCTTCTTGAAGATGCCTTCTAATTTTTCCGATAGTGATTCAAACATAATTTCAGTTGTTAGGGTTTGGGGATTAGGGGTTAGTTACTTAACGTGTGGCCGTTGCTTTTTTGCCAATCCCTAATCCCTGACAACTAATCCCTGTAGTTAAAAATTTTCCTCTATATACTTTACTGCCGCCATCGCGGCTGTGGCGCCGTCGCCGACAGCGGTGGCTATCTGCTTTAAAGGCTTGCTCCTCACATCTCCCGCGGCGTATATCCCCGGGGCGGAGGCCGCCATATTCTTATCGGTGATGATGTAGTTGCTTTCATCAAGGTCTACCAGGCCCCTGAGAAACTCGGTATTCGGATTATAGCCTATATAAATGAAGACCCCCTGTACATCGAGCACCAGGTTTTCGCAGGCCTTCAGGTCCCTGATGTGCAGCGCGTTAACGCCGTCATCGCCGGATATCTTTTCCGGGACAGCGGTCCATATGAATTTTATCTTCGGGTTTGAGAAAGCCCTCTCCTGCAATATCTTCTCCGCCCTGAGCTGGTCTCTCCTGTGGATGACGTAAACCATCTCCGCGAATTTCGTGAGGAATATCGCCTCCTGCACAGCGGAGTCGCCTCCGCCCACAACGGCAATCTTCTTGCCTTTGTAAAAGGCCCCGTCACAGGTCGCGCAGTATGAGACACCCCTGCCGCGGAACTCGTCCTCTCCCTGGATCTTCAGTAGCCTCGGATGAGCCCCGGTCGCAAGTATAAGGCTTTTGGCTTCATAACGCTGATCGCCTTCAAGGACCATTTCTATGATTTTCTTATTTACAGAAATATCAATGACAGTCCCCTGTGTGATCTCAAGGCCGAACCTTGTTGCCTGCTTTTCCATTTTCTGGGCCAGTTCAACGCCCATAATGCCTTCTTCAAACCCGGGGTAATTCTCAACCCATTCAGTGGTTGTGACCAGACCGCCGGGCAGGCCTTTCTCGATAAGCAGGCTCTTCAGCCTTGCCCTTGCAGTATAAAGCCCTGCCGTAAGTCCGGCAGGGCCTCCTCCGATAATTACAACGTCATAGAGCATATTTTTTTACATCAGGGAATCGATCTTGGATTTGAGCTGGCCTTTCGGCACTGCGCCAACTACCTGATCGAGCATCTTTCCGTTTTTGAAAAATATTAAAGTGGGAATGCCTCTTATATTATAGCGGCTTGCGAGGTCCGGGTTTTCATCCGTATTTACCTTTGCAAAGGCGACCTTGCCTGTATATTCTTTTGCAAGCTCTTCAACAACAGGGGCTATTATTTTGCACGGGCCGCACCATGTTGCCCAGAAATCAACCATCACGAGAGTAGATGCCTGCAGAACCACTTCATTAAAAGAAGAGTCCCCTGTAACACTTGTAACTGCGCCTGACATATATTTTCCTCCTTACAAAGTTATTGAGTAATAATTATATTCCCCGAATTACTTCTTTGTCAATTTTCCGGTGGAATGGAAACGTCGATATAATTTTATCATGCTTTCGCCGGTTATCGTATGCAAAATGATATTATCTGATTACAATATACCATGAAGAAAATCTATACACTTGGAACCGGGTTACGCAGCCTTGAGGACTTCACCGAGATACTGAGCGATTACAGCATAGAGGCGGTCATCGATGTGCGAAGTTATCCGGTGAGCAAGCTCGAACATTTCAAAAAAGTGAACCTCGAACCTTTACTCAGGAAAGAAATGTTTGAATACTACCACCTCAAGGAACTCGGCGGTTTCAGAAAAGGCGGTTATGAAAACTATACTCTCACAAAAGAATTTGAGGAGGGTATAGACCTGCTTGAAAGGACCGCATCAGCCAAAACATCGGTCGTCATCTGCGCGGAACGCTTCCCCTGGAAATGCCACAGGCGTTTTATAGCGCGTGCCCTGCAAAAAAGGGGATGGCTTGTTGAACATATCATAGACAAGGGAAAGGTTTGGGTACCCAAGCAAACAAATTGAAAAATTCTTACCGGACATATAAAATCAATTCGCAGAAAGTATGAAGACAATTTCTATCCACAGATGACACAGATTGGCACAGATTTTTTCTGAGAAGAGTTTATTCTATCTGTGCAATCTGCGAAATCTGTGGATAAATTTTATATCAGGAGGCATTGATGGCAGAGATAAAAAGCCGTGAGGACAAGCCCCTACCGGGGATAGAATATTCAGAGATCCGGATACCCGATGAAGACAATCTCGGAAACGGTATTTTCACAACTGTTCTTGAACCTAAGGCCCTGGCAAAGATCAACCCGATTCTGAGCTCTATAAGTAATGAACCAGTATTTCAGTTGCTTGTCAGTATAAACGCGGCAGTGCATGAGATCACCGTTCTGCTTGGCAAGGCGGACAAAAGTCCCGCGACTTCAAGGGAAGTATTTGTGCTGCCCAAAAAACTTGATGATTCAAAGGCGCACCGGGTTGACGTGGTTTTTAAAGACTGGAAGATAACCGGGTTAAAGATGGACGGTGATGACCTGGAGCGGGTGACGGCCTGTCAGTAATTTCCGCTATTCCTTCTTTGATCCGATAAACCAGTCCTTCTTGTCGCTGAATAACACATTGAATGTCGTAAGCGAGCCGTAACACCTGGTGATATACTGCTGGAGATTTACCTTTTCACTTTCAGTAAATTTTTCAGAGGCGTTGATATTCTGCTCAAGCACCCGCAGTTGATTGCGGATCATTACAATCTTGTGGAAGAAGACGTCGATCGGGACACTCTTTTCCTGCATCCCCGGTTTGCCGGGTTTCATGATCATCTCCCCGCCGTTCCATTTGTCGGCAAGAGGGGTTATTCCAACGAGACCTTCTTCAAATAGAATGTCCCGGATAGTTTCTTTCAATTGATCTAAATCCATGTCTTGTGCCTGTGCTCCTTTTTCCTGTTGAGTTGGCGGGTCGGACAATTCCGTCTCCGCTTCAGCCTCAGTAAAATACTTTACCCCGGCGGCAATAAAGTTTATCACAAGGCGTTCTTTTTCAACATGCACTACCTTGCCGGTCCCGAAAGCTTTATGATAAACGACCTTCCCTGTGTAGAATTCTTCCATGGTATCACCTCATAACTGTAAAAGACTTAGTTGATATGATACAAAAGAAGATGAGAAAACTCTATTGTATTTAGATACCTGAGCAACTGGCCGTGTTTCTGAAGCTTTTGATGGCCTTGATCAAACTTCCCAAACTCACGTTTGTCTCCCTGGATATCACTTCCCAGGTCTTCCGCTTTCTTTCGTCAGAAATCTTTTTCACTGTCTGTCCCGAGAGGCCTGCAAAACACAATATCGCCGCAGTCTCTCCCGGCGAGGTCTCTTTGAGAAGTTTTTTTATGACGGCCTCGTTTACATTGAAAAAGAAGTCTTCGAGCTTTCTCTGGAAATGTTCAATCTTTTTTGACGAGGTCCGATCAATACCGGATATGAGGTTGTTGAGCTCTTCTGCTTTGGTAACGGCATGGAGAGAGTGCGTCAGAAGGAGAAGGTAGATGAGTGCAAGCATAAACAGTTTTTTTCTTTTCATTAATACGCCTCAAACCATAAGGAGAACCGGGAGGGACAGATGTCCCTCCCGTCTAACCATAAAAGGAGGGGTGGTTAGAACTGTACGTCTATTGTTGCGTAGATGTCCTGTGCCTTTTCGAGCGGCATGAACATCTGGGCATTTCCTGCTGCGAAATCACTTGCTGACGCCTTCAGATCAGAAATGCTCTTGGGCTCTCCGACCCATGAGTTGCTCCCTGTGTAATCAAATTTGTAATACTGATAACCAATCCTGAAAAACACCTTTCCTCTTTTAGCGATAGGCTTTTTATTCAGCTCCTGGATGATATAGACCTCATAGACGTCGCCCCTTGTGCCGAGCTTGCTTGTCCACATGTCGTCTCCTGCCGGGACCATTCCGATCCAGTATTTTGAGCCGTAGTTATATTCAGCGCCGATCTTTGTACCAGTGGATTCGATATCATATCTTGCGCCGACATAAACGGCAGAGCCGGTGTGGTTTTCCGTGTCACTGCCCGCTGTCATCGGATTGTCATCATAAAGCAGCCCTGCTCCTGTACCAGGGTTGTCAAAGGTGCCTACGTCAGCGATATCCCCGTCACCGTTGCCGTCAACGGCAAAGGTGAACATATCTTTTCCGGCATCCGTCCTGCTCATGGCTGCCGAGGCAAAGAGATTGAGAGTGCCGGGGCCTACCTTGTCCAGTTTGCCCATCACCAGTCCGCCAAACCATGTTATGTCTCCGAGGTTCGCCCTTACGCCTGAATCAGGCATGTTGTCAAAGATGTCGTATCCCTTGTTGGCCTGGAGTTCGACGTGAAGATCATCCGTGCTGTAAGGGACCACGGCGATGCCCGCAAAATTAACATCCTTTAGATTCGCGGTGTCCGTCTTGTAACCGCTGTCAAATCCTTTGCCGTAACAAAACTTTGTAAAGGCCCCGGGCAGTGAAGCGATGTCAGGCGCATAGCCGATTGTTAAACCGTCAAAGGCATAATCAACCAGAAGTCCCTGAACGCCTGCCGTTGTGCTGAGCCTTTCGGAATTCTGCCTTATGTAGGTTGGCGGGCCGCCTGTTGAAGGCCTTCTGCCGATAGAGAACCATGCCGGGATTCCGCCGATATTGGACCATGTGGCATAGGCATAATCAACCCTCAATGTGTTGTCCTGCGGGACATGGACTACTGAGCCGTCGAAGGGGCCGTTGGCCCTGTCTGCAAAATACGAGCCCTGTACAGGCCCCATTGTCTCATGCCCCCAGACTTTATACATAGCCAGCCGCGCCTTGACCCATACGTCCTCTACCGGGTTGGCCGTCACGTTCAGCCCGAAGCGGTTAAGGAGCAGTGATTCGTTTTTCACCTTTTGCTCCCCTATAATATTGCTGGCTGTGCCTCCCACAAAGACAGGCAGCGAAGTTCCGTATGTTCCCAATGATGTCCTTCCAAAAGCTGAACTCGGTATGAGCAGATAATGGTCATGAATATCACCTCTCAACGAATCAAGCCTGAACCTGTAATCTCCTTCAATCCTCAGCCATGACGGCCATGCTGCTTTGCTGTCCGTGTCCTCCACCTTTGCGGATTGCGTGTCCTGCATCTGCTGCTTCAGTTGCTGTAATTCCTGTGTGAGGGAGTCAAGCCTGATCTTCAACTCCTCATCAGAAGCTGCAAAAGATGCAGCCGGAAGCAACAGGGTCAGCACTGCAAAAACCAATAATGCTTTCCTCATTTTTTTCCTCCTCCTAAGTTTTAGAAATTTTGAAACTTTTGCAAAAGTATCAAGAAAACCGGTTTTGACGTCATACCCGCGAAGGCGGGTATCCAGAAGTCTTTGGTCTTAAAGAATACTGGATTCCCGATAAAAGACCTCGGGAATGACGAACAAAAACTTTTGCAAGAGTCTCGTTTATTACAAAAAATAAAACGCAACATTCGTGCTAATGAAGTGGAACGTTTTAGGAATTACTGAACATATGGATAACATTAAATAAATCAGGCGAGGGTACTGCAGAATGAAATCCCCGGATGTTTAGAAGTGAAACATTATTGCTGAAACAGTTGTTTCAGCTTGTTACGGGCAGGTTATATTTTTTGATCTTTCTCCAGAGGGTGGTCCGGCTGATGCCGAGGCCCTTTGCGGTCTTTGACAGGTTGCCTTTATGCTTTATCAGCCCGTTCTGGATAACCAGCTTTTCCATCTCAGCTACCCCTCCGGGTTTGTCGTCAGTTTCATTTTCCGTCCGGCCCTGTTTACAAATTGTGGCTATATGCCGGGGAAGGGAATTGAGCTCGATTACATTTCCCAGGGCGCGAATATAGGCATGTTCTATAATGTTCTCAAGTTCTCTCACATTGCCGGGCCATTCATACTCCATGAAAGCCAGCATGGCCTCCTGCGAGACATCTGTGATCTTTTTTCTGTGAGGGAATTTCAGGGCGCATTTTTCGAGGAAATGATTGACAAGCAGTGGTATGTCTTCCTTTCTCTCTCTGAGATGAGGCACTTTTACCGGGACAACGCATAATCTGTAAAAGAGGTCCTCCCGGAATTTTTTGGTCTTTATTGCTTCTCTTAAATCAATATTTGTGGCGGCAATGACCCTTACATCCACTTTCTTTGTCTTTACATCGCCGACCCTTTCAAATTCCCCGTCCTGCAGCACGCGCAGCAGCTTCGGCTGTGACGAAATCGGCATGTCTCCTATCTCGTCAAGGAATATCGTGCCCCCGTCCGCCAGTTCAAATTTCCCTATCTTGTCCCTGATGGCGCCTGTGAAGGCCCCTTTAACGTGGCCGAACAATTCGCTTTCAAAGAGACCCTCAACTATCGCAGCGCAGTTGACCTTTATAAAAGGCTTGTCTCTCCTTGGGCTGTGATGATGAACGGCCCTTGCGATGAGCTCCTTGCCGGTGCCGCTTCCTCCCTGGATAAGGACAACGCAGTCCGTATCACTCATGGCCTCAATCGAGTCAAATATCTCCTGCATCTCCCTGCTGCCGCCGATGATGTTGGAGAACCTGTATCTCTCATTCAGCTCCCTCTTCAGCCTTTCGGTCTCTGTAGCGTCTTTTATGGTGGCTACAAGCCCGACGTTCCTCCCGGCGTTATCTTTGAGAATTGCGGTCGAGAGATAAACCGGTATCGTGGCCCCGTCTTTTCCGACTATCCTTTCTTTGCAATTGGCCAATCCGTATCCATTTCTCAAGGCAAATAAAAGAGGGCATTCCCTGTCGCAGTTGTCAGCCATCAACACCTCGCTGCATTTACGTCCGATGGCTTCCTTTGCCTTTAAGCCCGTAAGCTGTTCAAGCCCTTCATTAAAGCTCGTGATCCTCATCTCCGCGTCTGTTGTGAAAACGCCGTCAGCGAGGCTGTTGATGATGGAGTCTATCCGGCTTTTTTCCTGTGAAAGAAGGACGTTGTTTTTTTCCAGCGAGTCTATTATCTCAACAATGTCCCTCATAGGCCTGAAATTCTCGATGACGCCGATGGTGTTTCCGTTAGCGTCCTTCAGCGGCGAGACATTCAGGCACAGGGGGATTGGAAGGCTGTTGCGCTTATGCAGATTAATATTGATAAAGTGGGAAGCGCAACTGTTATTTACAATAGTGTGCAGGGGGCAGCCGGTCAGGCAGAGATCGGTATTCATTACTTCTTTGCAGGAAAGTCCCTCAGGGACCGTGTCCGGCAGTCCTATAAAATTCTTTGCCGTATCGTTAACAAACATGATCTTGCCTTCGAGGCTTATAACAACAATCCCTTCCCCGATGTTCTGAAGAATAAGCCGGCAATTGTTGTCCAGTTTCTTTTTCATAGCCTTAACGTCTCCTCAACGCCTCTTCAACTGTTTTGATGGCGCAGAAATCTCCGCACATGCTGCATACGTGCGATTCTGTAGGAGGGACTTCAGCGCGCCACTGCCTGACCTTATCGGGATTCAATGACAAAGCTATCTGGCCGTTCCAGTCAAGCGCCTTTCTTCTCTTTGCCATTTCGATGTCGAGGTCAATCGCGCCTTTGACGCCTTTTGCTATATCAGCGGCATGCGCCGCGATCTTTAATGCGATAACGCCTTCTTTTACGTCTTCTATATTCGGCAGCCTGATGTGCTCGGCAGGCGTAACATAGCAGAGGAAATCAGCTCCTGCCGCTCCGCCGATGGCCCCGCCGATAGCTGCGGCAATATGATCATAGCCCATCGCGATGTCTGTCACAAGGGGGCCGAGAACATAAAATGGCGCGCCCTTGCAGATCTCTTTCTGCATCCTGATATTAAGCTCAACCTGGTCCAGCGGCACATGGCCGGGGCCTTCAATGATGACCTGCACGCCGGCTTCAAGCGCCCTGTCTCTCAATGCGCCAAGGGTCAGAAGCTCATCCATCTGTGTCCTGTCAGTTGCGTCGGCAAGACACCCGGGACGCGCGGCATCGCCGAGGCTCAATGTAAGATCATACTTTCGCGCTATATCGAGAAGGCGGTCATATTTTTCATAAAGCGGATTCTCCCTGTCATTGTAGATCATCCATTCAACGAGGAATGCGCCGCCCCGGCTTACGATATCGAGTATCCTGCCGTCTTCTCTCAGGGTTTGAATAGTTTTTCTTGTCAGCCCGCAGTGGACGGTCACGAAATCAACGCCCTGATCAGCGTGCTCCTCAATGATGTTAAAAAGGTCATCAGCGCTCATCCTTGAGATCGAGCCTTTGTCCCCGGCAGCCTTTGCGACCGCTTCATAAATGGGAACAGTGCCGACCGCAATGGGCGATTTTCTGAGGAGCAGTTTTCTGATGTCCTTTATCGGGCCGCCTGTTGAAAGGTCCATCACGGCGTCAGCCCCGTATTTCACCAGGACATCGAGCTTCTCCATCTCCTCATCAAGCGAGATCTTGTCCTTGGACGTCCCGATGTTGGCGTTTACCTTTGTCCTCAGACCTCGCCCGATGCCGAGAGGTTTAATATCGTGGAACGCGTTTCTCGATATAACACTGACGCCTGACGCGATGTCCTGAGAAAGTCTTTCAGGCTCGACACCTTCATCAATGGCAACCTGTTTCACCTCATCGGTGATGATGCCTTTCTTTGCAAGCTCAATTCTCGTATGCTGTAACGGTTTTTTCATAATATTCTCCTTGATTGTCATTCCGCACTTGATGCGGAATCCAGTAAGGGCAATTCATGAATTGCCCAACATTTCTCTGGATTCCCGCCTTCGCGGGAATGACATCGCACTACTTAATATTTAATTTATATCTTCTAACAAGCCAATCATCTCTCTCGTCTTTCCCTTAATATCATCCGCCCCCAAAATCTCCGATATCATAGCGACTCCGTAAGCCCCTGCGTTTTTAGCTTCATTCACCCTGTGGCTTTTTATCCCGCCGATTGCGAAAACAGGGACCTTGATTTTTCTGCTGACTTTTTTCAACGTGTCAAGCCCCGGAGGTTTTCCGTATTTTAATTTCGACGGAGTTTTATAAATAGGTCCAAATGTTATAAAGTCAGCCCCGGCCTTCTCAGCCTCTTTTGCCTCTTTCAAGGAATGTGTTGAGACGCCGATCAAAAAAGGTGACGAGTGACGAGTGACGAGTGACGAGTGAACGGCTTTTCTAACCGCGTCCGCGGGAATGCTGTTTTGCGTGAGGTGAACGCCGTCTGCGCCAACAGCAAGCGCAATATCGGACCTGTCGTTAATGAAAAGCTTCGCATTATATTTTTCGGTCAGCTCTCTCATCCTGTATGCCAGTTTTAATAATTCTCGAGTCTCTAAATCTTTCTCTCTCAGTTGAATCGCCTTCACCCCGCCTTTTAATGACTGCCTGATGGCGGTCATTAAGTGAGAAGTGGGAAGTGAGAAGTGAGAAGTTTCTCTGAACTGTTTTCTATCAGTAATCAGATAAAGTCTAAAGCCCAAAGCCGGGAGTCCGTGTTTTGTTTTTTTACTTCTGACTTCTGACTTCTGACTTCTGACTTGCTTCACAGCATTCCCTCTATCGGGCTGCTTGCTGTTGCGTAGAGTTTCTTCGGCATCCTTCCAGCTTTGTATGCGAGGCGTCCCGCGATTACTCCATGCTTCATGGCCTCCGCCATCGAGATCGGGTCTTTTGCCCCGGCTATCGCGGTGTTCAATAATACTGCGTCGCATCCGAGCTCCATTGCGAGCGCGACATCCGAGGCAGTTCCCACTCCGGCGTCAACTATGATCGGCACCTTTGCCTGTTCAAGTATTATTTTTATGTTGTAAGGATTTCTTATTCCAAGCCCCGACCCGATCGGCGCGGCAAGCGGCATTACAGCGGCAGCTCCCGCATCCACAAGTCTCAACGCCATAACAGGATCATCATTTATGTAGGGCAGAACAATAAAGCCCTCTTTAGCTAAAATCTCGGTTGCTTTCAGTGTGGCGCAGTTATCGGGGAAGAGGGTTTTTTCATCGCCGATGACCTCAAGCTTGATGAGGTCTGAAACGCCTGCCTCCCTCGCAAGCCGCGCGTATCTCAACGCGTCTTCCATTGTGTAGCACCCCGCGGTGTTCGGCAGGATCCTGTATTTCTTCGGATCAATATAGTCAAAAAGGTTTTCCGACTTCCTGTCAAAGATATTCACCCTCCTCACTGCGACCGTAACAACGTCCGCGCCTGACGCCTCAATGGCCTTTCTCGTCTCTTCAAAATCTTTATACTTCCCTGTCCCGACCCAGAGACGGGATTTGAATTCAATGCCTTTGATGATCAATTTATCGTCCATACGTTCCTCCATTTTAGGGGATTGGGGATTAGGGGTTGGGGATTGGTTAAAAGACTAATCCCCAACCCCTAACAACTAACCCCTGCTGTTCATCCGCCTCCGACAAAATTCACAACCTCTACTGCATCGCCGTCTTTAAGGACATGATTCTGAAAATCGCATTTTTTAATAATATTCAGATTTACCTCAACAGCGACCCTTGCAGGTTCAATCCGCAATGTCTCAAGAAGTCCGGCGACTGTGAGGTTGTCATTTAGATCAGTTTCGTTTCCGTTTAATTTTATTTTCATATATGAATATCTCTCTTCCCTTTTTCTATTAATTTGAATTTCTCAGCGAGGCCGTTTGCGCTCTTTGTAAGCTCTGCGTCCAGGATTTTTCGCAATTGTTCCTTCACTTCATCTGAAGCGCAGTCTTCCATATATTCTTTGAGCGAGAGGACTGCATTCTCGTGACAGAAGTTTTTAATTGTTTCCCCCTCTGCAAGATGCCTGAAAGTCTCACCGCTTCTTCCCTCTCTGTAGCAGGCCGTGCAGAGACTCGGCATAAGACCGAGACTTACGATCTTGCCGATAATTTCTTCAAGCCCTCTTGTGTCGCCTATCTCAAATTGCTCGGTATCGCCGTCATGCAGATATCCCGAAGGGCTGGTCTTAGATCCCGCTGATATCTGCGATGCGCCGATGCACAGCAATTCGTCCCTCAAACCGGCATGCTCTCGTGTGGAGACAACAACTCCGACATACGGGAGCGCCAATCTGTAAATGGCGACTATTTTTTTGAAATCATCGTCAGAAACCCTGTAACGGGAAGTTATCTGCGAACCCTGCGCGGGCTGAAGCCGTGGGACCGAGAGGGTATGAGGCCCGAAACCGTATTTGCTTATCAGTCTTTTGCTGTGCGCGATCAAGGCCCCGACTTCCCAGCGCCAGTCATAAAGGCCAAGCAGCACGCCCATTCCGACGTCTTCAAACCCGGCCTCAATAGCCCTGTCCATTGCATTGAGCCTCCAGGCATAATCTGATTTCGGTCCCGTTGGATGCATATGCCTGTACGTAGGGATGTGATAGGTCTCCTGAAAACACTGATACACGCCGATGCCGGAACTCTTTAATCTCTTGAAATCCTCCACGCTCATCGGCGCCGCGTTTGCGTGTAAAATGCGGATGTCCGTGCTCTCATAGATCGCGCGGACAACCTTTTCAATGTAATCAATGCCCGCAAGTTTTGTGTGCTCGCTTGCCACGAGAAGTAATCTTTTATATCCCCTGCCGGACAAAAGTTTTGCTTCCTGCACCGCTTCATCCACACTCAATGTCTTTCTTCGCGCATCCCGGTTGCCCGTCCTGAAGCCGCAGTAGAGGCAGTCGTTCGTGCATTCATTGGAAAGATATAGAGGCGCAAAAAGGACGATCCTTTTTCCGTATACTTTTTCCTTTACCCTGCGCGCCGTATCAAGCGCTTCCAGCCAGAGGTCTTTGTCCTCAAGCGCCAAAAGCGCAGACACTTCAGTGAGATTTAAAACCTGCATCTCAAGTGATTTGGCGAGGATTTCTTTGATGCGGGAGGAATCTGTGTTTATGTGTTTCATAATTAATACCTTTGTAAGGGCGGGTTTAAAACTCGCCCCTACCACAAACTAAAAAACCGCATTCCCTATGGCTGCATATTAAAGGGAACACGGCATCACGTTCTGCTCTTCCCTTTCCTTCGCTGGTATTACCCGGTTCAGGTTCAGAGGGTCTTCCCGGCACTGCGGAAACTCTCAGGCTGTAAAGCCTCCCCTAGGGTATTTAAAGTATACTGCTATCAAAGAAATGGTGTCAAGCGTAACACACGGGCATTATCTGCTCAATACGATCAGCAGGAAACCGATGAACATCATTACTCCGCCGATAGCCCTTTCAGCGATCTTTTCTTCTTTAAATAAAAGATGCCCGTAAAGGATGCTGAAGAGCAGGCTCATGCGTTTTACCGAGATCATATAGGCGACCTTTGTAAGGCCCATTGCAGTCATGTGAAATACTATCATCAGGGCATAAGTAATGCCGATCGCCGCAAGAGGCAGAATGTCCTTTCCTGTTATGGCGATCCTGTCCCTGCTTTTACTCAAGGCTATCGGAGTAAACAGGATGGTCAGGAGTATAAAGTAAAAACTGCCGAAGAAGACCGGGGACGAATTCGTGATCGCCATCTTGCCGAGAGAAGATGTAATGCTGAAAATGAAGGCGACAATTATCATCAGCACAGAGCCTTTTTCCCTGAAGACTGCCTTTACAGGCTCCAGCAGAGAGTGCCGCACCTTATGGATATGAAGCGTGTAGCTGCCGGACGCGATGAAGAGGACCCCGATGCCGCCGGTCAAAGAAACCTTTTCACCAAGAATGAAGTAAGACATGAGGATCAACAACAGCGGGGTCAGCGAGAGAAACGGTGCAGTAAGGCTGATGGGCGAGACCTTCAAGGCCTTTGTGTACAGGATCATGGCGATTATCTCAAACGGCATGGCGATTACAGTTGCAAGCCAGAAATTTTTGTTCAGGGGCGGTATCTCGATAAACAGCAAACAGGCCAGAAAAACCGGGAGGGAAAACAGCAGTCTTGCCCACGCGACAAAGTATTCATCCCGCGACGCAAGGACGCGCTTTGTCAGGGCATCGCTTGTGGCGAGAAGGATTGCTGTCAAGAGGGCGTAGATGATCCACATGACATCTAAGCAGGAAGTAAGAAATAAGAAGTTGGAAGTCCCTGTCTGTGGTTGTTTATCTTCACTTCTTAGTTCTCACTTCTTACTTCCCACTTTTATTTTTCGAGATTGTAGTCCTTGATCTTGGTCAACAATGTCTTGTAGCTGACTTTTAAAATCTCCGCTGCCCTGGTTTTATTTCCGTGCGTGTCTTCAAGGGCCTTCCTGATCCTTCGTGATTCGGCGATCCTGAGGGCGGCCTTTGCGACTTCATCAAGCGTGCCGTCGGGAGCGATATCTTCAAGTTTCCCTCCGGGGGTATCCAGCGGAGTAAGCCGGAGTTCCATTTGAGTTATCGTGCCGCCGTCGCAGAGAATCATCGCCCTCTCGATGACGTTTTCAAGTTCGCGCACATTGCCTTTCCACGAATAGTCTTTCAGGACATCCATTGCTTCCCGGCTTATATTTTTGTGCGGTATGTTCATCTCGGCAGATAATTTTGCAATAAAGTGTTCGACCAGCGCGGGGATGTCTTCTTTTCTCTCTCTCAGGGGAGGAATGGTGATCGGGAAGACGCTCAGCCTGTAGTAAAGGTCCTGCCGGAATAAATTTCCTGCCACAGCAGCTTCAAGGTCTTTATTGCTTGCGGCAATTATCCTGATATCTATTTTGATGGAATTTGTGCCGCCGACCCTGTCGATCTCGCCTTCCTGCAGGGCCCGCAACACCTTTGTTTGCAGAGTGATATCCATCTCTCCGATCTCATCAAGAAATATAGTGCCCTTGTTTGCGAGCTCGAATTTGCCAAGCTTTTTCTCGCCGGCCCCTGTGAACGCGCCTTTTTCATAGCCAAAGAGTTCGGACTCAAGCAATTCCCTTGGAATAGCGGCGCAGTTTATCGGCACAAAAGGAAGTTCTTTTCTCGGGCTCAATTCATGGATAGCTCTTGCGAAGAGCTCCTTCCCCGTGCCTGATTCTCCAAGCAGTAAGACGGTGGACTTTGTCGGGGACACCTTCTGGATGTTCTCTGCCACAGCGAGCATCTTCGGGCTTTTGCCAATGATGTCCGGCATCCCGATGTGCTGTGACAAGGCGTCTTTCAAAAGCAGGTTTTCAGTTGCGAGTCTCCTGTTTTTAAGAGACCGCTCTATGAGCAGATGCAGGTGGTCGGTATCAAGGGGCTTTGTGATGAAATCATACGCGCCGAGCTTCATGGCATTGACGGCGGTCTCAACAGAGCCGAACGCGGTCATGACAATCACGGGGGTCAAAGGGTTTTCATCTTTCGATGCCTTCAAGACCTCGATGCCGTCTTTCCTCGGTAACTTCAGATCGGTAAGGACAAGGTCTACCTTATTCTCCCTGATGATCTTTATCCCCTCGGCCCCGTCTTTTGCAGTGACAACCTCAAACCCGAAAAGCTCAAGGGTCTCCCTGAGCATCCGGGCCATGGACTCCTTGTCTTCTACAACGAGAATTTTTTCCATGATGTCAATTAAATAATTTGATCTACACGGTTGTAGGGGCGGGTTTGAAACCCGCCCCTACAGTTTTTTTCTCAACAGCTCATTCACGATCTTTGGATTGGCCTTGCCCTTTGTTGCCTTCATTATCTGTCCCGCGAAGAAACCGAGGAGTTTTTCTTCGCCTGATTTGAAACGTTCCACCTCTTTAGGATTGTTTGCGATGACCTCATCTATTACTTTCTCAATCTCGGATTCGTCGCTTACCTGAACAAGGCCCTTCTCCTTCACTATAACTTCCGCATCCTTGCCGGTTTTATATATTTCCTCAAAAACGGTTTTCGCGATCTTGCCGCTAATTATATTTTTATCTATCAGCTTCAACAAGCCGACGAGTTGTCCGGGCTTCAGCGCGGATTCCTCGATCTGTTTTCCTTCTTCATTGAGAAGCCTCATCAGCTCGCCCATCATCCAGTTGCTTACGGCTTTCGGTTCGCCGCCTAAAGTGACAGCCTGCTCAAACCACTCCGCGATCGATCTTTCAGATGTAAGCAGTTCAGCGTCTTGTTCGGGGAGGCCATGTTGACTGATGAATCTCTGCCGTCTTGGATCAGGCAGTTCGACAAGCTGCGACTTTATCTGTTCGATCCATTTGTCGTCAACCTCAACAGGCACGAGATCAGGGTCGGGGAAGTAGCGGTAGTCATGCGCCTCTTCCTTTGAACGCATGGATTCAGTTATGCCCTTTGCTGTGTTCCAGAGGCGCGTCTCCTGGGTTATCCTGCCTCCTTCATTCAAGACTTTTATCTGCCTCTTTATCTCATAATCAAGCGCCTTCTCAATGTACTTGAAGGAATTCATGTTCTTGATCTCGGTCTTTGTCCCGAATTCATTCCGGCCCTCCGGCCTGACTGACACATTCGCGTCGCATCTTAAAGAACCCTGTTCCATATTCCCGTCGCACACGCCAAGATAGCGGACAATCGCCCTTAATTTTTTCACGAACTCAGCAGCTTCCTGCGGAGTGCGGATGTCAGGCTCCGAGACGATCTCCATCAGCGGCGTGCCCGCCCTGTTTAAATCAACATAACTGTAATTACCGGCCCCTTCATGAATGTTCTTCCCCGCATCTTCCTCAAGATGTATCCTTGTGAGGCCAATTTTTCTTGTGCCGCCATTGACAGTGATCTCCACGGAACCGTGCTCGCATATTGGGAGTTCGTACTGGCTTATCTGGTATCCTTTGGGAAGGTCGGGATAAAAATAATTCTTTCTGGCAAACCTGCTGTAAGGCGCGATCTTGCAATCTACGGCAAGTCCGGTCTTTATCACATACTCAATGGCCTTCCTGTTTGCCACAGGCAGGACACCCGGCATCCCGATGCAAACCGGACATGTCTGCGTGTTCGGCTCCGAGCCGAATTTTACGGAGCACCCGCAGAACATTTTCGATTCCGTCAGCAACTGCGCGTGTATCTCAAGCCCTATGACCGTTTCGTATCGCATTTATAACCTCTTATTGTTTAGATATCAAAACAACTTTTTAAGTCCCATTCCCACGTCTTCAAAATGTTTGTCGGCAGTCAGGACCTCCGAGACGCCTATCTCTTTCAGGACTACAAAGGAAGTAAAATCGAAAAAGGAGATATGCGGTTTATCATTATATTTTTTGCTTAACTCCCATGCCTTTGCCCATCGCTTTTCATCTATCTTTTCCAGAATTATTTTGCCCTTCCTGGCCGCAATAAGAATTGCTTCAATGAAATCTGCAGTGCTATACGGATTTATTCTGGCCCTCAAAAGGTTAATGGTTTCAGCAAGAATATAATCTGTAGTAACCGGAAGTCCCTTGCCAAGAAGAAAGGATTTGTAAAAAGAGAGCACGGGTTTATGATGGTCGTCATTTTTATTAGCTATTGCGCTCCAACCCCATGTGTCAAAAAAGACCTTTTTCATTTCCTTTTCTTAGGCAGACCATAAAGATAGTAGTCGTGGTTGTCTGCAAGGTCGGGCGGTCCGTCTTTGCAAATACCTGCTACTGACAGAAGTTTTTCAATTGTTTCATCCTTAAAAGACTTTCCCCGAAGTTTCTTCTTTTCTTTTAAAAACCTGTCAATAGCTTCCCGCACCATCTCTGCGACAGAAGCCCCAGTATCTTGCTGCAGTCTTTCAAGCACTTCTTTTTGATCTTCTTCCAGAAACATCTGAAATCTTACTTTTGACATATTCGCCTCCTACACATATCATAATTGAGTTATGTGTGTATGTCAACGACTGTTCGCAGCCTGCGCCTATAAATTCGGTTTCCTCTTATGCCAATCGGTTGACTGCTCATAGGCGTATGAAATCTTCAATATCGTTTCTTCGTCGAAGTGCTTCCCGATAATCTGCAAACCCACCGGCAGGTTTTGGGAGGTGAAACCGCAGGGGATTGAAATACCCGGGGCTCCCGCAAGGTTTACCGAGATGGTGAAGATATCGGCAAGGTACATCTGGAGAGGGTCGTCTGCCTTCTCTCCAACTTTAAATGCGGGGTTTGGGGCTGTCGGCGTTACTATCGCGTCGACTTTTTCAAACGCCTTCCCGAAGTCATTCATTATTAATGTCCTGACCTGCTGGGCCTTTTTGTAGTAAGCGTCATAATATCCCGATGATAGGGCATACGTCCCAAGGATTATCCTCCTCTTCACCTCAGCTCCGAATCCCGCTTCTCTTGTATTCATGTACATGTCGATAAGGTCTTTCCCTTCGACACGCAGACCGTACTTAACTCCGTCATACCGCGCAAGGTTTGACGAGGCCTCGGAAGTGGCGAGGATGTAATAAGCCGCAACCGCGTATTCAGTATGCGGGAGGGAAATTTCTACAGGAATGGCGCCGAGGGATTCGAGTTTCCTGATCGCCTGTTTCACTGATTCTTCAACTTCCTTGTCCATCCCCGCGATGAAATATTCTTTTGGAACACCAAGCCTCATCCCTTTTATGTCCTGACCGAGGACGGATGTAAAATCAGGCACCGGCAGATCGGCTGATGTTGAATCACAGGCGTCATGTCCGCTGATGACATTGAGAAGGATCGCGGAATCCTTCACGGTCTTTGTGATAGGACCTATCTGGTCAAGTGATGATGCAAAGGCGACAAGCCCGTAACGCGAGACACGTCCGTACGTCGGTTTTAATCCGACCACACCGCAGAATGAGGCGGGCTGGCGTATCGAGCCTCCGGTATCAGAGCCGAGGGCCGCTAAACACATATCAGCGGCAACCGCCGCGGCTGAGCCCCCGCTTGAGCCGCCGGGCACGCGTGTAACGTCCCATGGATTTCTTGTTGTTACGAATGCCGAATTCTCTGTTGATGAACCCATAGCGAATTCATCGAGATTTGTCTTGCCGATCAATATATATCCCTGCTCTTTTAACTTATTTGTGGCTGTGCCTTCATAAGGCGGGACAAAGTTCTCAAGTATCTTTGATGAACAGGTGGTCCTTACGCCCTTTGTGCACATATTGTCTTTTATCGCAAGAGGAATCCCAGCGAGCGGACGCTTGTTGTTTCCAGTCGCCTTTGCCTGAAGCAGCGCATTTTCTTTATTGATAGTGACGAAGGAGTGTATTTTATCTTCAACAGTCTCTATTCTTTTAAATATCGCCTCAGTCAATTCCTCAGGAGTGATATCGCCTTTGTCGATAGCTGCTTTGGCCTCCTGAATATTCAGGCTGTAAAGTTCCACGCATCCTCCATGATAAATTTCGAGTCTATTCTACAATTTTATTATTTCAACTCACAACCTGTTCCCGCAGAAAATCTTTGGCGTGGCAAAAGGACACGATTGGCTTCTAAAGAAAAGTCTTTTTAAGAGGATGGTTATAGAGAAAGTGGAAGTGCTTATTCTTGCTTGGTCAGCAGAAAGAGAGCAACAGCTATTGCCGTAAGCGAAATTACTTCAGCAATCATTACGGGTGCGTCAATGCTTACATAATTGACTATTGCGGAACTTCCATACTGCTCTAATCCCAGGAATTGTAAAATTGTTGGCCTCAGATGATGCCCCAAGTATGTTTTAGAGCAGTTTATTCCATACCTGGAAAGAGGTTCTATTATAAAAGTAACCAGAAAAACACAAAAGACATAGAATATTAAAATAAGCTTTTGACGCTTTCTCATACGCTTTCTCCTCTTAAATAAATTGCTTTTGTCAGGACTAAAACAACATTTTGTCTGAATAGCTGTTCGGACTTCATTTTAAAAACCAAATAACATAATAAGCTTGTTTTATAATTATAATTCAAACAACAAAAAAAATCTTAATTACCGCTTTGTGTATTTTTTTTGTATAATCGTATGATCCTGCAGGTTTGTCGTAGTGCATTTTGCTGCAAGCGATAAAATAGACAATTTTTAGCGGAAGGAGAACAGATGGTAAGACACGATGTGAGCCTCTTTACCGATCACGATATTTATCTTTTCAAAGAGGGAAACCATTTTAAACTTTACGATAAACTCGGCTCCCACCTCATGACCGTCAACGGGCAGGAAGGCACTTATTTCGCGGTGTGGGCGCCCAATGCAAAGCAGATCACAGTCATGGGGGACTTCAATGGCTGGAACAAGGAATCTCATCCAATCACGTCGAGGTGGGACGGCTCCGGCATTTGGGAAGGATTTATCCCCGGCTTAAAAAAAGGCAATATTTATAAGTATCACATAATATCCAACTACAACGGCTACAGTATTGACAAGGGCGATCCATACGCGCTTTACTGGGAACTGCCTTCAAAAACAGCTTCCATAATATGGGACCTGGATTATACATGGAACGATCAGGAATGGATGGGGAACAGAAGTAAAGCAAATGCATTAAGCGCCCCTTTTGCCATATACGAAGTCCATCTCGGCTCATGGAGACGGGTACCGGAGGAAGGGGACAGATTCCTCAATTACCGTGAGATGGCCCATTATCTCACTGACTATGTGAAGCATATGGGATTTACCCACGTTGAGCTGCTGCCGATAATGGAGCATCCGTTCTACGGCTCATGGGGTTATCAGACCCTTGGATATTTCGCCCCAACAAGCAGGTACGGAACGCCGCAGGATTTTATGTACATGATCGACTACATGCATCAAAACGGCATCGGCGTTATTATTGACTGGGTGCCTTCGCACTTTCCCTCTGACGCATACGGGCTCTCATACTTTGACGGCACCTGTCTCTATGAACATCAGGACCCGAAAAAAGGATACCATCCTGAATGGAACAGCTATATATTCAACTTCGGCAGGAACGAGGTGAGGAATTTCCTCATCAGCAGCGCCCTTTTCTGGCTTGAAAAATATCACATAGACGGCATCAGGGTCGATGCTGTGGCGTCAATGCTTTATCTTGACTACGCAAGGAAAGAAGGCGAGTGGATACCGAATATATACGGCGGCAGGGAAGACCTCGATGCCATAAGCTTTTTGAAAAGGTTCAACGAAGCGGTTTACGGAAACCATCCAGACGTTCAAACATTCGCCGAAGAATCGACCGCATGGCCCATGGTTTCAAGGCCGACGCATGTCGGAGGATTAGGGTTCGGCATGAAATGGAACATGGGGTGGATGCATGACACCCTGAAATATTTTTCAAAAGACCCGATCTTCAGAAAGTACTATCACGACCAGCTTACATTCAGCATCTGGTACGCGTTCTCCGAGAACTTCATGCTCCCGCTTTCGCACGACGAGGTAGTCCACGGCAAGGGAGCGCTCATTGGTAAAATGCCCGGAGACGAATGGCAGCGCTCTGCGAATTTAAGACTTCTGTTCGGGTATATGTACGGGCATCCCGGCAAGAAACTCCTTTTCATGGGAGGAGAGATCAGCCAATGGAAAGAGTGGTGCCATGATGAGAGCCTTGAATGGCACTCGCTTGACTATTCCTTTCAGCAGGGGGTAAACAAGTGGGTCAGGGACCTTAACCACCTCTACAGGAATGAACCCGCACTGCATGAACTGGATTTTTCCAATGACGGTTTTGAGTGGATAGACTGCCGCGACTGGGAAGACAGCAGCATAAGTTACATCAGAAAGGGACAGAACACAGGCGAGGTCATTCTGGTTGTCTGCAACTTCACGCCGGTAGTAAGGGAGAATTACAGAATAGGTGTCCCGCACGGCGGATACTGGAGAGAGCTTCTAAACAGCGACGCTGAAATATACGGCGGAAGCGGCAAGGGCAACGCAGGCGGCGCTCACGCTGAAACAATACCGGCGCAGGGAAGGGAATTTTCGCTCTCACTCAATCTGCCGCCATTAGGGATATTATTTTTTAAAGGTTGAACCGGAAAGACATTCCAATAAAAAGGGCCTGTTTTATTCCAGGCCCTTTTCCGTTTACTGTATCTGATCTGTACTGATCATTAATCAAGAAGCATCCGATAATCAGTCTCCGATGCCGGGGCCCGGAGCTTTGCCATAAAATTTGCGCCAGATGTTGAAGTCCTGTATCCAAACAGTTCCGTTGCCATCCACATCGATATCAGCCGGGGCTCCTTGCGCAACGGTCTTGCCGGCCCACTTGCGCCATTCGTTAAAGTCGATGATATTTACAAACCCGCTCTCGTCAAAATCCGGATCGCACAAATTCCCATAATGCTGTATTCCGGCTGCTGCATTATTATCATCCTCATTTGCATTACTGTCCATCTGATCAGCATTCGCCACCAACCTGCAATTATCACAGGCATCACCAACTCCGTCAGCGTCCGCATCTTCCTGGGCTGGATTTGCAATGTAAGGACAATTGTCGGAAGCATCTGGAATTCCATCCACATCTGCATCAATCAAATCCGAGCCGTCGCAGTCTTCGTCAATGCCGTTGTTCGGTATCTCAACTGCTCCCGGATGAATTGACGCGTTATTGTCATCGCAGTCAAATGCGGTTATTCCATCTACCGTCACGTTCAACAACCCGGCATTGTCCCAGTAAAATCCGGGCTCGCTCGATGGATAGCCGAATTGCTGGGCATCGGCAAAACCAAGATACAGTCTGGTCGCTCCCGCAGGCACGTGGAAGTTCTGTGTAACTCCAGTGCCTGTTCCGGTCAGCCCGTCTCCTATGAAAAAGGTCTGATTCAACTCCGGGAAAATATCAAAGAAGCTGTCGCCCATTCCATCAGGGGCCTGCGTGAAGTCCAGACGCGAAGGCGCAGGGCCGGCTGGTTCATTGTCATTAAGGAACACACCTGCAAGGAACATCGTCTTGCCCGGCACGTACGGAAGGGTCTGCGGATCAGTTGTGAGATCGCCGCGCCCGTATACAATCCCCGATATGCCAAGATACGAAAGTATGTCTGTTGTGCCGCTGGCATTATCTCCGCCGTCCGGGCCGTTAAACGCAGGCGGATAAGTACCGCAGCAGGACACTTTGCCGTTGACATCGCTGAATGTAATCGAAGATGCGCTTCCTCCGGCAAAACTGACAACCGGCGGCATGAGTCCGTCAAATGCGGATGCCCTCCCTGCCGCAAAGATATTTGCCCTTCCATCAACAGCCAATGTTACAACTCCTGAATAATACCCGTCGCCGTCAAGGTCATTATCTTTAGTGGCTGTGTTGCAGTCGTCATCTTTGCCGTTGTACGGTATTTCTGCCGCGCCCGGATTGACCGAAGGGTCATTGTCGTTGCAATCGGAACCCTCACCGTGGCCGTCAAGGTCCGCATCCACGTCTGATGTGTTGGCGTTGCAGTCATCGTCAATTCCGTTATTAAGTATCTCAGTCGCTCCCGGATGTACTGCAGGGTCATTGTCATTACAGTCAATGCAACTGGCGTAACCGTCTCCGTCAAGATCATCAAAACCCTCATCAATCTGTCCGTTACAATTGTTATCTATGCCGTCGCAGTCTTCCACTGCACCCGGGTTGACATAGTAATTCCAGTCATCACAATCTCCGCCGCAGTCTGTGTAACCGTCACCATCGTTGTCAACCGCATTCTCATCAATCTGTCCGTCACAGTTGTTGTCTTTGCCGTCACAAATTTCCTGGGCCCATGGATTGACGGTTGGGTCGTTATCATTGCAGTCGCCTCCGCAGGCTGAGTACCAGCCATCGCCGTCAAGGTCGAACTCTTCGTCTGCTACGCCATTGCAGTTGTTGTCAATGCCGTCACACAACTCCGGCGCATTCAGGTAAACCGCAGGGTTTGAATCGTCGCAGTCGCCGTCGCAGATCACATCATGGCCGTCACCGTCCACATCATCGCCGCGTACACATGCCGGCTCAAATTCCACTACATAACCAGGCAATAATTCCTCACCTGTCGCGTCATTCCACTCTTTGCCGGACGAGGTGATAGCGTGAGCAAAGTGGATGCTGTTTTCATTTCCGAAGTTATTGGGCTCTCCCGCGCCCCAGTTTGTAAAGGAGCTGAAGTTTTCGTTTGTGACCCATTTCCATCCGCCGTCAGGTTCTGTCGAACCGGCGATCTGATAACTGCCCATCCAGTGGTCATGGAGGAAGTCCTCCCAATTATCACCGTTGCCAAGTTCGGGATGATTTGTGAGGAAAAGGCTTTCTCCAACGGATGCTATGGTTACAAGATGCCCCGGCAGTCCCATATATGTCAGGCCTTCAGCGGCGGTCTTTGCATCATTCCAGTTAATACCGGGCACATCGACTCTTATGTAGTAATGTCCGTTGTCCAGCCACTGTACGGGTTGATCATGGGTGTAAGGATTGCAATCATCGTCTTTGCCGTTAAACAGGATCTCTACAGCGGACGGATTTACTGCGCTATCGTTATCGTTACAATCCCCTGTGCAGGCTGTATAACCATCGCCGTCAAAATCTTCGTCAATATTTCCGTCGCAATTGTTATCTATACCATCGCAGATTTCCAACGCGCCGGGATGGACGAAAGAATCCCAGTCATCGCAGTCTCCGGCACAGGTAGTGTATCCATCCCCGTCATTGTCAAAACCTTCATCAACATTGCCGTCGCAATTGTTATCTTTGCCGTCACATATCTCCCATGCGCCGGGATTGACTGCCGGATCATTATCATCGCAGTCGCCTTGACAGTTGGTGTAGCGGTCACCATCATTGTCTTTGGCAAGCCCTTCATCAATATCATCGTTACAGTTATTGTCAATGCCGTCACATATCTCTACGACGCCGGGATGAATGGCCGGATCATTGTCATTGCAATCGCCTCCACAAATTGTGTCATAACCGTCGCCGTCAAGGTCAGGCCCCGGAATGCAGATAAATGCGCCGCCAGTTGGATGTGCCAGTCGAACGGGGATCAGGGAACCGATCTTTGCAATAACGTCTACAGACCCGCTTCGTCCTTCATACACCCTGAATTGTCCGAGCTGAGGGCTGTTTAGAAAGTAAATGTAATCAGCGTTCTGTTCAGGCGTATTTCCGGTATTCATTGTTACTACGAGCGACATGGTATCGTTCCAGGTTTGAGCGTCCAGAGCGGCATTCCCAGAACTGGTCTTTACAGAAAAATCAAACCTGCTCTCCGGGATTATGGCTGTCTTGGCGAACCATGTGCCGTTGGTGTAAGTCAATGTTGCTATCCTGAATTCATCACCTGCGGAAACAGCCTGATTGTTCACAGTCGTTGCCGCAAGCATATTATGTTCGTCATCCATTCCGCTGTTTGGACTGTTGCTGTTATATCTGTTCCAGAATTCTACACTTGCCCGCTTCGGGTTGCCATTGGATTGAAGGCCGGGGTAAGCGACTGCGTTTGGAATAAAACTGCCGCTTCCTGTTCCGTAGCCATACATGATGGAAGCACTCGCAGGTAAGATTATCGTGGTAAATGTCTCATCCAGAACACTCGCCCCAAGTTTGAAGTAAGAATCGTAGTAATCCTTTCCAAGCGGCCCGGAGTAACCCTGAAACTCGAATATCGTCCCGACACTGCCGTTGCAATTAGTGTCTGCTGAGTCGATTATTCCGTCACAATCATTATCCAGTCCGTCAAAACATGATGCCTCAGGATTTTCAGCCGGACTGCCGATGGCGCATGTATCAACCTGTACGCCGTTCTGACAGATTATTGCTCCTGTCGAGGCGCAAACGCCTGTTCCGCAGGTTGTAGGAATCTGCTGAAAGTTAGCGCCGCAGGTCAGGCTGAATATAGCAGTAACTGACTTTGCCGCGTCCATTGTTACAATACAAGCGCCTGTCCCTGAACATGCTCCGCCCCATCCTGTAAATATGGAGCCGGGAGATGCTGAAGCTGAGAGATCGACAAGTGTATTGTAATCGTATAACTCTGAACAGTCAGCCCCGCAGTCTATCCCGGCAGGAGTGCTTGTTACCGTGCCGTTTCCTGTGCCTGGCTTGTTTACTATGAGGGCATAAGTATTAAGTGTGAAGTCGGCTGTAACCGATTTTGCGTTATCTATCGTTACCTCGCATACTCCTGTGCTGGTGCAGGCCCCTGACCACCCTGTGAATGTGGAGCCTGTATCAGGAACTGCAGACAGTTCAACATATGTATCATAATCATACGGTTCAGTGCAGTCAGCCCCGCAGTTTATCCCGGCAGGTAAACTTGTGACAACGCCGCCTCCAGTGCCCGTTTTACTTACCATCAGGTCATAGGTATCCAGTGTGAAGCCGGCAGTAACGAACCTTGCCGCATCCATCGTTACTATGCAACTGCCAGTCCCTGAACAAGCCCCTGACCACCCTGCAAATGTAGAGCCTGTGTCTGCAACAGCAGAGAGAGTAACTTCGGTATTATAGTTATAAACCTCTGTGCAGTCATTGCCGCAGTTAATACCGGCAGGAAGGCTTGTTACAGTTCCGGAACCGTTTCCGCTGATGTTTACCGTGAGGGTCAGATCGCGAAGATATATCCGAACAGGGACATTGCTTGTACTTGTAGTCCCGTCTCCAAGCAATTGATTTCCCCAGGCCCATAATGTCCCGTCTGACTTAAGGGCTCTGTTGTGCCAGGTCCCTGCTGACATTGAGACCCAGTTGGTATCAGCCCCTATCTGAAGAGGAGTTGTTGAACAAGGATTACTCCCACAGGTTTGCGGCCCAGTACTATTCCCTATTCCAAGCGTGCCGGCTATATTAGTCCCCCATGACCATAATGTCCCGTCTGATTTGAGGGCTATCGTATGATCTAATCCCGCAGAGGCAGAGACCCAGTTATCGTCAGTGCCGATCTGAACAGGTGAATATTGATTCGTTGTCGGCCCGTCTCCAAGTTGGCCAGATGAATTAGCCCCCCATGCCCATAATGTCCCGTCTGATTTAATGGCTATAGTATGAGCCCCACCAGCAGAAACAGAGACCCAGTCAGTATCAGTACCTATCTTACGAGGAGTTGTTGAACAAATAATACTCCCACAGAGTTGAGGACCGAAAGCATTCCCGATTCCAAGCTCGCCATTATAGTTTCTTCCCCATGACCATAATGTCCCGTCTGCTTTGAGGGCTATTATGTGCCCCGCTCCGGTTGAGGCAGAGACCCAGTCATTGTCAGTTCCTACCTTAAGAGGAATAAAACTATCAGTATTAGATGTCCCGTTTCCAAGCTGGCCAACCCTGCCATATCCCCAGACCCATAAGGTCCCGTCTGACTTAATGGCTAAACTGCTATACCCGTCGGCAGAAACAGATAGCCAATTGCCACCTATCTGAAGAGGAATTACTGAACAAGCATGAGTATTACAGAGTTGCGGACCACCAATAACATTTACTCCAAGCTCGCCGAATTCATTACCTCCCCATGACCATAATGTCCCGTTTGATTTGAGGGCTATGGTATGAGACCCTCCGGCAGAAATAGAGGCCCAGTTATTGCCAGTCCCTATCTGACCAGGAAATAATTTATTTGTTAAAGTCCCGTCTCCAAGCTGGCCCCTGTAATTATATCCCCATGACCATAATGTCCCGTCTGTATTTATGGCTTCAGAGTGACCACCTCCATCAGACAAAACTATGCAGGGTGAAGTTGAAAGGGTAGCAGTCATATTAGCGCCTGATGCACTTATGCTGGTAATATTCGCACCACAGGAAGATCCATTGTAGAGACTGCTGTTTGGACTTGAAGCAGAAGTAAACGAGGTTTTAGTTGTTGAGCCGGGATAGGGGTCTCCGTCGTCTCCAAGGTTGCTCTTGGTTTCAAGCTCCCACAGGTCATCCGCCTGTACAATCCTGACGCCGTAATGTTTTACAGCGCATGATAACCCGAATGAAGACCCGGATACAGGAAGACACTCCTTATTGTTAACTTTATTCGCCCCCCTTTCTCTCGCAATTGTAGTGCCGTCAATATGCCAGATAAGAAGTCCTACCCCCGGCAGTCCCGCGTCGAATCCGACCTGTTGCCTGTTTTCCACAAGGAAGTATTCACCTGACAGAGGAGTTCCCGTTCTGATCTGGTAGACATCTGCATTGGTGGCCGCCTGCTGTATAGACTCTGAAGTTAGCGTCCCTGTTACCTGAGCGGGCGTCACCCAGCCGAGAAAATATTTAGACCACGCATCCAGATGAGCAGGCCGGTCGCCGGAACGCGCTCCGCGCGTTATACCGTTCCACGAGCCGTGCGCCATCACGCTCCAGTTGCCGATGCTGTAAGAACTGTCGTCTGTATCATAGAGGTCGGGAAGCCCGAGCGCATGGCCGTACTCGTGTGCAAACACGCCGACAGTAGATATTTGCCCATCAGGAGCATATACCTCCGGTTCTATCACATAGTCATTTACCTTGATAAAGCCGCCGGATGGACATGGATCATCTGTCGTATATTCCCCGACCCCTGCGTCTGTAAGGTTCCACCTGTGAGACCATATATCAGATGTATTCCCGCTCGCTTCCTCGCCTGTGCCCTGATGTATGATGTTTACGGCATCAACATAACAGTCGCCGTCCTGGTCATAGGGCGCAAAATTGAACCATGCAGCATCTGCCGCAGCAACAGCCTCTCTTACCAATTCAGCAGGATGCTGATCACATCCTGACGGGTCTGCACACGGTACATTCTGTCCGTAGTAATCGTGGCCATTCCCAGCAGTATACCAGCCGGCTACTCCGCCCGGCCCTGAGGAGACAGTGAATTGTCCGTATGATACCTCTTCATAATAATCCTTCATGCTTCTGTTTCCTGTGCCGAAAAGAAGGGAGCCAAAGTCAGCAGGTGTGTAAGTAGTAGGTGATAACAGAAAGCTGATAAGAATCACAGGAATGTTGCCTGTGCCTGTAGATGGAACCGCCTGAGCTTCTATAAGACCACCCTGACGGGAGGCCCGGGGTAAGCTTGCTCCTGTCGCACGTGTTTCTCTTGTAAGCGTTTTCGCGGAGATAATTTGACCTGCCGGTCTAAGCATCAATGAAACATCAGACGCAGTGTCTTTGCCGACTACAGCCCCGGAGCTTACAAGAGTTCCATCAGCGCCACGCACTGCGTATGTCCACTTGTTGACGGACGTATCAAACAAAATAGAATGTCCGTCCTCTGCCTCCCAACCATGACTGTTCTCATCCCCCCATTGCCTTGCCTTGAAAGCTGTGCCGTCCGGCTGATTCATTGTGTGGAGAATTGGAGATGCTGGGACCGCAAACGACTCACTGGTGGTAAGGAAAATTGAAACTGTAACAAACAATAAAAAAATTATCTTGCCCTTGATTGACATAACCCCTCCTATTTTAGGACTTCTATATTTTTGTGTATCCAGAATTTGCCACCTCTTTCATCACCCGAATAGTACACATGGGCCTTTATCCTTTTCCCGTAAACTTCAGGGGATGGATTTACTTTTGTAAAGAAGGTCAGTGTTTGACCTTCTTTTCCCTTCAGGAAATTCGTAAAATCTTCTATGTCCTCAGAAGCCTCGACACTGATGGTCAACTTGTATATAGTCTGCTCAGGACTCATGCCGTAAAGAGATGATGAGCCTATACTGTATTCCCTGACTGTGCCTACAAGTGCCGCCTTGTTTGGAATTACAGGAACGGCTGAGGACATAGAGAATGAAGAAAACAAAAAAACAAAAAGGGCCAAACACACTTTTATGACAGGTATAAAATTCCTCATCTCGTTTTAACTGCAATGTCTGCAAAAGGGTAAGACAATACCGTGGCGTATGACACGCCTAATGAGCAACTAAAATTTCTGTAAAATTTATGCTGACGGGGTTGCCGCCATCAGCATAATTTATTATTTTGGAAGTTTAGAATATGTTCTTAGTAACAATAATTATACCAGATAATTATTGTTACTAAAATATTTTTCTGTTATCTTGAGAGGGGTTAAAGTTTAATTAAATTTCTGAGCGGTCCCAATATGTAACATGGCACAAATTGGGACCGCTCAAGAGTGTGTCAAGGCACATTATTTTATAGATTTCTTATGAAATTTTTTCCAAAATAACGTCTTGCCGCCAGTGTGGCCCCGCCCGTAAGAAATAAAATAGAACTTATCGGTTCGGGAGCGACAGCAACGTCCAGCCCCGCCACCCTGAAATCATCATCAGACCCGTCAGCCCAGATCCTGATCGTGTTTCCTGTATAACTCACACTGTGCCAGGTGTCCCTCAAATTAGGATCGTCCGTCGGGTTGGGAGCCGCGTCTATTAATTGATTTGTACCGTTAACTGTAAGGTTGAAGTCATCTGTTGCGCCAACATGGGTGAAATGAATGCTGTTCAGGGTCACTGTTGAATCAAAAGTAAAAAGCAGGGATTCTCTTTGAGTCGACCCGTCTAAGTTAACGTTATCGCCGGAGTATGCCACTATTCCAAGGCCTGTAGAGCCTGGATATATTCCCACATCAGGGCTGGTTCCCGTAACATCCGTCCAGAGAGGGTATTCTGTCCCGTTTGGATCTGTTGAGGAGGAAGGGGTTACATAGACTGTGAGGCCTGCTACGGTCATTTGAGCGGCATCGGGATATCCTGTCCATCCTGTGCCCTGGAAGTCAAAAATAACAGCGTGGGATGAGGCAACAGCGCCAAAGATAAATACGACGACAGCAAACATCATTAAAATAGTTTTTTTCATTACGCTCTCCTTTTTTGTAAATTTAATTTACATATATATCAAGATTGATGCCAGTTATTAAGGGAACCCCTTAATTTAATTCTTAGTTTAAAAACAATCAGTTATAGGGGAATTACTTAATTAACTGGAAAGATGAAAGTGTGGCATGTTACAGTTGTGTGCGGTACAGATATGTGCCAAGTCACATATATTCCAAGGGCTTTGTTTATAACTCCTCTTTGCAATTCCCGAAATACATTCCAATAAAAAAGGGCCTGGTATAACCAAGCCCTTTTCCGTTAATTCACAAGCAATGAACAATTATTTTTTTCTTTTCCCAAAATAACGCTTTGCCGCCAGTGTGGCCCCGCCCGTTAAGAACAGAATAGAGCTGATGGGTTCAGGAGCTGCTGCAGAGGAATAACTGTGCCCGCTGTCGCTTTGCAGGGTGACGCCGGGAGTCTGGGGATCGAGGAAATAATGGATTGTGTTGCCGAACTGTGCTTCTATCGACGCATCCCTGGCAGTTGTCACGTGTACTTGCAGATCGCCGGACAACTGGATTCTATTGCCGACATAGTATTGAAATATGGGAATCCCGCTGCTGCCGTCGTTACTGGTACTGTTATTGGTAGTGATGTCGCCCGTCCATGAAACGGTCTCGGTGGTTTGGATCCATCGATTGATGCCGGCCCCAAAAAACGAGGACATACTCCCCGTCGGCCTATAACCATTAAGCATGAAATTCCCGTCAATCGTCTGACTTAATAGTACAGACACCGTGGCGCCGGTGGGCAATGTATCCGACGTGACAGTGATCCAGTCAATGAACGACGCCCTGCCTTTTGTGTCAGAAAAAATTGTGCCGTTACTAACAGCGCTTAAATTCGCACCCAGGGCGCCGAAGTCAGCGCTAACGCTGCCGTCGCTGTAGCCGGTGCTATTGGTTGTAGCGTTCTGAACAGAGTCCGAGGCGCTTGTTCCGGAGTTATTAACCTGTCCGGTGTTCACAGTGTGGGTCTCTCTTTCCACAAAGACGGTGACTTGCGATGTGGTGTAAGATGCAGCCAGTGCGGCGCCAATTGAGACTGCCAGACTGAAAAGCATTGATACCGCCAGTATCGCTACAGGGAATTTTCTCATGATTATTTTGTTCCTTTTTAGAAGATTTGTATTTATATACGCATGATATATGCCAGCCATTAGGAAAACCCCTTAATATTTTTTATTAGTTTGAAAACAGTTAGTTATAGGGAAGGTGCTTAATCAGCAGGAAAATGAGGGGTGCGGCATATTACACTTGTGTGCGGTACAGATATGTGCCAGGCACAAATATATCAGGACACTTCGCAAAACGCCACTACATTGTTTCTCTTCGGCGAAAGACGTCATTTTTCACCCACAGCCAGAAGAGGCTTTTGAATCCTTTTGCAGCGGCTTTTACATCGTGGATGCTTCTTAGATTCAAAATACGCCTGATAATAAATTGCGGTCTTGAATAAAACTTTTTAAACGCGATCTGCCTGAGCTGAGCGATCTCTTCTCTCGTCATTGTATACGGGACAAAAGCTGCGCCCTGATAAGTGAAATCTGTGAGGTCGCCGGACATTGTGCCGTACTTCTCTAAGTTGTCGTAAAGCTCTGTGCCGGGGAAAGGTGTCAATGCGTGGAAGTTTGCAATATCGGGGTTGATCTCGCAGGCGAACTTGATACTCTCAAGCCCGTCCTCAAATGTCTGTCCTGGGATGCCGAAAAGGAACGGCGTGTAAACAGTCAGCCCGGCTTTCTTTGCCGCTCTGACCGCCCTGCGTGTCTGGTCAAGCGTTATCCCTTTCCTGACGGTATTCAAATTTCTCTGCACCCCGCTTTCCGCGCCAAGCAATACTGCCCAGCAGCCCGCGTCTTTGAAGGCCTTCAGCAAAGGATAATCCACCTGGTTCACACACGCGGAGGCAAACCACGTAAAGTCGAGCTTGCGCCTTTTTATCTCCCGCGCAATTTGCATGGCCCTGTCATAATCAGCGGCTAGTGTGTCGTCAATAAATTTTATCTCGCGGTATCCCTGCTTCAGGCAAAGCTCAACTTCCTGCATGACGTTTTCCACGCTGCGAAAACGAACGCCGCTCTTTCTTTCTTTATCGATCTGAAAGCAGAAGATGCACCTCCTGTTGCAGCCGCGAGCGGTCATGATCACTGCAACGGGTTTTCTCTTGTACGTTGCCGGAGGAGGGATGTAATTAGTTGTATCGCCTAAAAGCTTCCGCGCAGGGAAGGGCAGGGCGTCAACATCAGTGATAAGAGGGCGCGGAGGGTTTTTTATGATTTCATCACCATCTCTGAAAACAACCCCTTCGACTCCTTCAAGACTTTTCCCCTGTGACAACCTCTCCAATATTTCGACAACAGTAATCTCTCCCTCCCCTGTGACAACAGCGTCAATGTCCGCCGGGTCTGCGAGACATTTCTCCTGCATCGCGATAGGGTAGGGCCCGCCGACGGTAATGTAGGGGCGGGTTTGAAACCCGCCCCTACGAATCTCCGCTGCCGTATACATCGCCTTCTTCCATCCGAAGACGGTTGAGTAAATGCCGATGAAATCAGGTTTGAACTTTGATATCTCGCCCATTATCTCATCGTGCTGCATGAACGCGCCGTTCAAAAATCGCACATCGTGTCCTGCCTTCATCAAAGAGGACGCTACGTAAAGGGTCCCAAGCGGCTGCCAGTAGTTTATTTGTGAGGCTGCGGTCTTCGAGGAAAAGATGTCTTCAGGTACCCACGAGGGGATGACAAGGGCGCACTTCATAAATTTATACTCCGACAGGAAGGGCGTTTCTTTCTTCCCTTAACTTTGACTTCCTGATAATATTCCCGGCTGCCTCAATCCCGGTCTCAATAGCGCTGTCCATGTTGTAATATTTAAACATACCGCTTCTGCCGATGATGTGGAGGTTTTTAAAACCGCGCAGATACTCCACGACTTTTGAGTAATGACCGTTGTATCCAACTTCAAAAAGGGGATACGCGTGGGGCACCCTTATAACGCAACTGTCGATGACCTGGTCCATTTCGATAAGCCCGAGTTTGGCCAACTGCTGCACCGTCATGGAAGTCAGCGCTTCGTCGGTTAAGGTCCAGATACCGTCTCCCTTAAAACAGAAGTACTCGGAGACTACGTGCGTTTTTCCTTCCGGCGCCATATGAAGACTCCAGTTCTTTGGCTCATGGATCCTGCCGAGGGGCATCTTTTTCTCAGGCAGATACAGCCAGGTGAGGTCAGAGACCCTCGGCTTGTTAAGCATGACTGTTACTATCACCATGTCCCTGTATCTCAGCTTTGAGGCCGCGTCGAGTATGTCCGCGGGCGGGGATGGATTGAGCATCTTTAAGAGGTTCGTCAGGGGGATGCTGGAAATAAAATCACTGCCTTTGACATCATATTGACGCTCGCAATTGTCCGCAATTATATTCGTGATAACAGGGCCGCGATGATTTATCCGGGAGACCCTTGTGCTGGTCAAAACGGTGTCCTTTTTTTCAATTTCTTCTTTCAGCCTTTCGGATATTTGCCCGATCCCCAGTGCGGGATAAATGAACTTGTCCACAAGCGTGCTGACCTTGCGCCCGCTGAATTTAAAGAACGCGTTCTTTATTGCCACTCCAAGAGAGAGGCCGTCTATCCTCTTTGACACCCATTCTTCACTGATGTTCCCGCATTCAAGTCCCCACACTTTTTCACTGTATTCCTTGAAATAAAGCGTGAACATGGTCCTGCCGAAATGCGCCACCACCCAGTCTTCAAGGGAGATATGTTCGGGAGAGGTAAAGAGCTTCTTTATCTTTTCCTTGCCGTAATCAGAGATGGCCTTCACAGTAGTTGGAATGCCGAGGCCGAAAAGCGCATTGGACGGCTTGAGCGGATAGTCGAAGAATTTGCCGTTCATGTAGATCTTGCTCTTGCGCGGCACAGTCAGGTACTGGCCCCGCAGCAGGTCTTTTACAAATTGTTCCGTCCGGATATTATTTGTGAGGAACCTGTGGCCGCCAAGATCAAACCTGAAATCACCGTGCCGGATGGTCCTTGAAAGCCCCCCGACTACGGGGCCGCTTTCAAACACTGCTACCGGATGTCCTGCCTTCACAAGACTGAAGCCGGCGGAAAGCCCTGCAAGCCCGCCGCCGAGGATGATGGTAGAATCGTTCCGGGAGAAATCCATGACTTGATTATACAAATTAATTGCGGGAAATTTACAGAAGCAGGCAGTCTTAAATCATGTGCAGCAGGGGGTGCCGCTTACACGGGCAATGAAATGGTCTCCCTTGTTTTCAATCTCTGTCCGGCATCCTGACATTGAGGCAAAGGATTTTATTCTTCTGGAATCTTCAAGCGTGTTGACCTGGACCTCAATTAAAACCTCCGCGCCGCACTGCAAGGAGAGCAGCTCCTTCAGCTTTTTAAAAAGTTCCAGAGATGTCATGGAGCGTGCATCGATGTTCATGGCGTCAAAAACAAAGGCGCTGAAGAACCGTGATCCTTCAGCGCCCTGAAAACAGAGATATTACATGTCTTCCATCGGCTTGATGAATTTGAAATAAACCATTGTCCAGTTGCCGAGGATGATAGAGATTGTTGCTACAATGCTTCCGATGGAGAGGGTGGAGGACCCTGTGATCCCCTGTCCGATATTACATCCCCCGGCGACCATGGCTCCGAAGCCCATCATCATGCTTCCGCCAAGCACGGTCAACAATTCGTCAACTGGCGGGACTTTCCACTTGAATTCCTTTAAAATCTTTGCGCTGAGAAAGGCGCCGAGCGGCACGCCGATAATGAAAAAAGATGCCCATGTTACGGTAAAAGAACCGATGGCATACATGGGGAATACGTTTACGAGCGGGTGGTTCTCCGGCATGGCGGTGCCTGTCAGTAGTGTGTAGAATAATTCTCCCGTGGGCGTTGTGAAGGAAAGCCCTCTTGGGAAGCCTTCCCATACTGAAGCCGCCCAGAAAGCCGCTACCGCAAGCACGCCTAACATCAGGCCTGTCAGCGGCCAGCTAAAACCTTTTTGTTTGCCGGGTGAGAACGGCTTGCCCATTAAAACAAATATCCCGATTGCGATAACAACGGCTGCGATTACTCCCCATTTTACGGAAGGACTGTCGCCGATTAGATGATACAGGGCCGGATTGTTAATTTCGCCGACCGGGACCCTGACGCTTCTTAAAAGTTTATAAAGTGGGTTCAGCACGCCGGTAGCTGTTGCCTGAATGCTTGTAAAAAAACCGACAACGGCCACTATCGCATTGAACTGCCCTTCACCGATCTTGTACCATACGCCGCTTCCGCAGCCTCCCGCTAAAACTATTCCGAGCCCGAATATGTAGCCCCCGATAATATTGGCCAGCGGAAAGAACGGCTGTACTGCCAGGCTGATAACTTCCATGTCATTCAGCACGTTTGCCCCGATAATCGTGACCATTAAAGCGATTAAATATCCGCGCAGCAGGGTCAAGTCCTTGATGAAGATAGTGTCCCTGAAGGCTGTGTTCATGCAGAAGCGCCCGCGCTGCAGCACAAACCCGATTGCTAATCCGAGCAATAGCCCGGATACAATAAATCCAAAAGTTATACCTGGTAAAGTCTCTTCCATTCAGTCCCTCCTGAGAAGTATTTTTGCTTGCTAAAATAGCATATGAATCCTGTATTGGTCAATGGGTTTTTTAGGCGCGAAAGACATATGCCATCGAAAAAGGTATAATTACGATAATTATAAATTCATAGTTATGAACTTCAGGGAAAACATAGCCAGGCTCCAGGATTTCTACCTTCTGTCCATCAAAGCCCCCATCGGTATTTTTCGCAGACCTTTTTATTTCACGGAAATGATAGAGCAGATGGATTACATGGGTACCGGCTCGCTTTTCATTATTGTCCTCGTTTCTCTTTTTATAGGAATGGCTTTGTCCCTTCAAATATCCGCGGAACTTTCTACCCTGGGACTGAAGATGTATACCGGAAAATTAGTCGGTGTGTCCATAATCAGGGAGATAGGCCCGGTCTCAATCGCACTGAGTTTCGCAGGCAGGGTAGGCTCCGGCATGGCGTCTGAGATCGGCTCGATGGTGCTCGGACACCAGGTGGACATCCTGAGGGTGCACGGCGTCAACCCTGTAAAGAAGCTGGTCACGCCCCGTGTTGTAAGCGCGGTCCTGATGCTCCCCATTCTTACAGTAATAGGCGATGCGGTGTCCCTGTTCGGCGGATATTATATCGCGGTCTTTGTAAGTCACCAGAGCGGTTCTTTCTACTGGAGCCAGATAAGGGACATTATGGATTTCAAAAACATCTTTTCCGGGATCGCGAAGCCTTTTATATTCGGCTATTTCATATCCTGCATAAGCTGCTACATGGGACTTGCGACAAGGGGAGGGGCAAGGGGACTGAGGAAGGCAACGACTACGGCAGTCGTTTTCTCAACGATTGTGATTATTGTAGCTGACTTCATGATGACAAGGGCACTGCTGCTTCTGCTTGGAGAGTCGGTATGATAGAGTTCCGTGATGTCACGCTTGCGTACGGAGATAACGTCGTGCTTGACAAGGTGAGTTTCAAAGCTCAATTTCACGAGAGGGTTGCCGTCCTCGGCGGAAGCGGAGAGGGCAAGACAACCATCCTTAGGCTTATCCTCGGTCTTGTGCGTCCTGATGATGGAAAGATTTTGATAGACGGCCGGGACATTACTGAACTTTCAGAATCAGAGCTGAAGGACATACGAATGAAATTCAGCATAGTATTTCAGGAAGGGGCCTTATTTGATTCAATGAATGTAAAAGAAAATGTGGCATTTTGTTTCAGGGAATACTCAAATTATTCCGAAGATGAAATAGAAAAGCGCGTGAGAGAGTTCCTGCGCATTTTGGGAATAGAGGACGCTATCTACCTCATGCCCGAAGAGTTGAGCGGGGGCATGCAGAGAAGGGTCGCCATCGCACGCTCCCTTGCCGGCTGCGAACCGGAGATGATGCTTTACGATGAACCGACTTCAGGCCTGGACCCGCTCACGGCGGACAACATTTGCAGGTTAATAATTGAACTTTCAAAGGGAGAGCCGCCTGACAGGATGGGTTTTATTATAGTGACCCATAAGGTGACCGATGCGGCGAAGGTGGCTGAACGGTTTTTATATATAAGAAATGGTAGTATAATTTTCGATGGAAATATCACGGAGCTGAAGAGGACGAATGACGCGGAACTGCGGAATTTTATCAATGAACTTTATGCATCAGAAGGATGTTTCTGAGTCCTGATCTTATTCGCGGCAATTCGTGAAAATTCGTGGCTGAAAAAGATCTATGTACGATTACGTAAAACAACACAGGTGGGCAAAACTGAGGGTCGGGCTGGTCATAACTATTGCCGTCGTGACCGTCTTTTTTGCGGTAATGTTTGCCGGCAATATTGAAAAGTTCTTTTCTCCAAAAGTGAAGATATATGCCTTGTTCAGTGATATAAAAGGACTCAGGGAAGGTTCGCCGGTATGGTTTTCAGGCGTTGAAATAGGCTCGGTGAAATCCATGCACTTCACCATCCAGAAAAAGATCCAGGTGGAAATGTCGATAGCCTCCGACACCCTGAAACTTCTCAAAAAGGACTCAAGGGCCAATATCCTTACCCTCGGCCTTTTAGGCGACAAGTATGTTGATCTGGTCCCCGGGTCAAGTGAAGCAGCGAGTTTGAAGGCGGAGGACACAATCATGGGGCAGACAACTACAGAGATACAGGACGTTGTGGAGACGAGCCAGGCGTCTATAATTAAAATAGCCGACTTCGTCAATACCCTTGAAGGAATGATTGAGAAAATGGAGAAAAGCAACGGCACCGTGTCAAAACTCCTGAGCGATCCTTCCGTACATGACAATCTTAAAGAGACGACAAAGGAGCTGGCGGGCCTGCTCAAGAAGATGGAGAGCGGCCAGGGCACAATAAGCAGGCTGGTGAATGAAGGCGATGTTTACAATGACCTCTCGTCATCCGCGAAGGACATAAAACTATTTGCAAAGTCTCTCCGGGAATCCGACGGGACGCTGAATAAATTAATCACAGACCCGTCGCTTTATAACAGATTTCAGAAGGCGTCCGAGAACCTTGATACATTTACTCAAAGGCTTGAAAGGTCAAAGGGCACGGTCAATAAACTGATCGAAGATGAAAGCCTTTATGATAATGTCAATTCCGTTTCGATAAAACTCGGCGCACTTCTCGAAAGGGTGGACAAGGGCGAAGGGGTTGTAGGCAGTCTCATGAAAGATGAGGACCTTTCGAAAGAGCTCAAAAGCACTCTCAAGGAACTGAACGCCCTGATAAAAGATGTTAAAGAACACCCCGGTAAATATTTTAAGTTCAGTTTGTTTTAAAATAGCCGCGGAGTATAGAGAAGGAAATAATCTTTGGCCACAGATTTTCACGGACCCCGCAGATAAAAAACTTCCAAGGAAATCTGTGTAAATCTGAGTAATCTGCGGATGGCTTATTTTCTCTATGTTCTCTGTGGTAAACTTTTCAACATAATCAAAGGAGGATGTTATGAAAAAATTCAAAATGTGCATGGCTGTTGTTTTTATACTGTTGTTCACTTTTTCTGCTTATGCGGAGGAACCGAGGAATAAAAAATTTACAAAAGAGGAGATCAAAAAAATGGCTGAAACAAAGGCGATCATCGAGACGAAATTCGGAAATATCGAGTTGAAATTTTTCCCCGACGTTGCCCCCAATCACGTAAACAATTTTATTGAGCTTGCCAAAAAAGGATTTTATGACGGTACGACTTTTCACCGCGTTATTCCCGGGTTCATGATCCAGGGCGGCGACCCCAACTCAAAAAGTCCTGACAAATCAAAACACGGCATGGGCAGCCCCGGATATACTGTGAAGGCCGAGTTCAACGACAAACCCCACAAGAGAGGCACGCTCTCCATGGCAAGGTCCGGCCATCCCGACAGCGCGGGCTCGCAGTTTTTTATCTGCGTGGCTGACTCACATTTCCTCGACGGGAAGTATACGGTCTTTGGTGAAGTCGTCTCAGGCATGGACGCAGCAGACAAGATAGTCGGCCAGCCGAGGGACAGCCGTGACAATCCCAATGAAAGGGTCGAGATGAAGGTCAAGGTCGTGGAGAAGTAATATGGTCAATCTCTCCCTTGAAAAACTTAAACCTGTCGCCGCAAAAGAGATAAAGCCGTTTTTCGAAGAGGTGTTAAGCAAACACCAGGCAAGAATCCATTCCATTTACGTGACAGGCACCTCGATTACGGACGATTTCAATGAGAAGACATCCGATGTGAATTCCGTTATCGTGTTAAAAGAGATGGATATAAAGTCTCTCGAATTACTCTCTCTTCTCGGCAAGAAATACAGCAAAAGCAGGGTCTCGGCCCCGCTTCTCATGACGCCGAAATACATAGCAACGTCCCTTGATGTATTCCCCATTGAATTTCTGAATTTCAAACTAATCCACGCAACCGTATCCGGCGAGGACATGTTTGAGAACCTTGAAATAGGAATGATGGATTTAAGACGGCAGTGCGAGAGGGAACTGAAGGTCAAGCTCATCTCGTTGAGACAGGGTTATATTTCATCGCTTGGAGACAGAAAAATACTGACTGAAGGTCTTGCAAAACATATCACAGGCTATATGCCCCTTTTCAGGGGGATAATTGTTTTGTTAGGCAAGCAGCCGCCGGTAATGCAGGATGAGATAATCCGTGTCCTGTCCGAAACGGCGAATATAAACACCGGTGTATTTTCCAAAGTACTCAGGGTTAAGAAAGAGAAAATAAAACTCTCCGTTCAGGAACTCAATAGCATATTTGAAGATTACTACACGGCTGCCGAAAAGTTAGGAGAAATAGTAGATGAAATCAAGGAATAGGTACTTAGTCGTAGCTCTTCTGACCATCTGCCTTCATCTGCTTGCAGCCTCTTCGTTCGCTGAGGTTGCCATCCCCGATAAACCTTATAATCACGTGGTGGACCTCGCCGGGATAATCAACGACGATGTAGAGGGCGCGCTTAACGGATATCTTCTTGAACTGGAACAGAAGACTACGGCACAGATGGTGGTGCTGACAATCGGCTCCCTTGAAGGCGGGTCTCTTGAAGATTTCTCGATCAATATAGCTCATAACAAATGGAAGCTGGGGCAGAAAGGCAAAGACAACGGCGTCCTGCTTCTTGTGTCGCTTCAGGACAGGAAGTACAGGTTTGAGATCGGCTACGGCCTTGAAAGTGTCCTGCCGGACAGCCTCACCGGCACCATCGGCAGGCAGTATCTCGTACCGTATTTCAGGCAGGGCGATTATTCAACCGGAATATATACGGCGACATTGGCCGTTATTCATACAATCGCAGCCGACGCAAGCGTTGAGATCGCGGGAATGCCGAAGATGAGGTCCCGGTCGGCGTCAGGGGCGAGAGGAAAGCCTTCCCTGCTGAATATGGTTTTTGCCGCGCTCTTTTTTATAGGACTGATCTATATGTTCATACGCCATCCGCGCCTGCTGCTTTTGTTCCTCGCGATGAATATGCTTGGCGGCGGCAGGAGAAGCGGCTGGGGCGGCGGCGGCGGCTTCAGCAGCGGCAGTTTCGGCGGCGGCGGAGGAGGAGGCTTCGGCGGCGGCGGTTCTTCCGGGAGCTGGTAGCTGCCCATGTTTGATTTAATAATCTTTCTTGATAGCATTTTTGAGTTATGATAATCTGTCTGGTGTAGTAATCAAGCAGTTTATTCCCAAAGGAGGGCTTCATGTCAAAAGGTTTAAAGATTACCCTGATAATTTTAGGCGTCTTAGTGATTACAGGTTTTGTTCTAGCCAAGTGGATAATCGGTGGATACAACAGTGTGATTGCAATGGACGAGCAGGTAAAGGCGCAGTGGGCGCAGGTAGAGAACCAGTTAAAAAGAAGATACGACCTGATACCCAACCTTGTTGAGACTGTGAAAGGGTACGCAGGCCATGAGAAAGAGGTATTTGAGCATATTGCTGACGCAAGGACCAAATACTTTCAGGCTAATACAGTAAAAGACAAGATACAGGCTTCAACGCAGCTTGAAGGGGCGTTGTCCCGCCTGCTCCTGCTGCAGGAGAATTATCCGCAGCTAAAGGCGAATGAATCGTTCCTGAAACTACAGGACAGCCTTGAAGGCACAGAGAACAGGATAGCAGTCGAAAGGAAAAGATACAACGAGGCGGTGCAACTGTTGAATACTTACATACGGACCGTCTTCGGCAGATTTTTTGGTGCGCTGGCTGGTGTGTCGAGCGCCGAATATTATGAAATCCCGGAGGCAGAGAAAGCGGCCCCGAAGGTAAAGTTTTAGATGTAGGGGCGTATTGCAATACGCCCCTACAATTTGATCACAATTTCCCGATGATCTGCAGGGCGCTTATAAGTTGCCCTATGAAGTCTTCAGGGGTGAAATAACCTACCATCCTGTAAAGTTCATCACCGCTTACATCGAGGATAAAGAATGTCGGTGTTGCGAATATGGCGTACTTACTGAACTGTTCGGAATTTTTGCCTGATTCATATTTAACAGGGACAAAATGTTTTGCGATATGCTTCTGCACATCGGTATGGGGAAACGTACCTGTTTCCATCCTCTGGCAGGCGTCTCAGGTCGGAGAGTAAAAATCAAGCAGGACCAATTTGCCTTCTTTTTTCGCGGACTCAAGCGCCTCGTTGAGGGTTTTCATCCAGGTTATTTCATTTGCCATTGTTTATTCCTCCTGTTGATTTTTGATATGGAAACAACATCTTTTTTATAGTAAATCTTATTCAAACATATAGCAAGCTGTTGCTATGGCAACACACGGGTTGTATCCCCTGTACTATTAAAAAAGAAATCAGTTAAAATAGCCCATAAGATCAGGGAATGACCGAAATGATGCATTTAAAAGTTCGGTTGACAAGATAACAGTAAAGTAAGAATTTGTTAATATTGATTATTGACTTATCTAACGTTAAGAAGGGAAGCAAGCTGTCTTGGGTAAACTTAATTGCTGGGAATTTATGTCTTGCGGGAAAGCTCCTGCCGGAGACGTATCAGATAATGATAACGCTTGTCCAATTGCAACCGAAACATTGGCAAATGGTTTAAACGGCGGCGTCAACGGCGGAAGGATTTGCTGGGTGGTTGCTGAGAGTTGTGACGGGCATAATAATAATGAGCATAAAATCAAGATGCTGAATTTCCAGAAGAAGTCCTTCTGTTTTCAATGCGAGTTCCGTTATAAGGTCATGTCTGAAGAAGGCTTGCTGGATTCATGCAGGGCGGTCGGAACATATTTAACAAATCTGCGTTTACTGCAAAAAGATAAACAACCTGCCTGATTACATAAAGGGCAGTCTCAGGTTATTGCGATAAAGCACTTCAGGTACTCTCCCTCAGTAAAAGGCGCTAATTCGGCGTGGTCAATCCCATGGGTGTAAGTTTCAAGAAACCGCAGGGACTTTCTTGCTTTCCCGGCCGCTTCAACAAGCAGGTACCTGAAATCCTGCAGGGACAAATGCGCGGAGCAGGAGCAGGTCGTAAAGATCCCGTTTTCAGGCAATATCCTTAGCGCCATTTCATTGATGCTCCTGTAGCCGGCCAGACCTTCATTTATTTTCCGCCTGTCCTTGATGAAAGCGGGTGGATCAAGAATAATCAGGTCGAATTTTTCATGAGGGGCATTTTTCAGATATTTTTTCACATCGTCACAAATGAATTCGCATTTCCCCGTGTCAAGATTGTTCAGTTTTATGTTTTCCTTCAGCAGGTCGAGCGCGGCGGCAGACGTATCTATGCTGGTGACTGACCGGGCCCCGCCTGCCAGGGCATAAACGGAAAACCCCCCTGTATAAGAAAAGCAGTTCAGGACAGGTTTGTCTTTTACATATTTCAACAGCGCGCGCCGTTTGTCACGCTGGTCAAGGAAAAACCCTGTTTTCTGCCCGCGCTTCACGTCAACTAAAAACTTAAAGCCGTTTTCCTTTATCGTTACCAGCTCAGGGACATTGCCGTACAATAAGCCTGATTGATTTTCCATGCCTTCGATCTTTCGCGACGGGATGTCAGACCTCTCGTAAATGCCCGCCGGGTTTATGGTCTCAATGAGCGCCCCGGTCACACTTTCCTTCCACTGCTCAATGCCGCGCGTATGGCACTGCAGGACCAGGTGGTCATTGTATTTATCAACGATCAGCCCGGGCAGGAAATCGTTTTCGCCGTTTATCAGCCGGTATGAATCCGTATCTGCGCTCTCGACATATTGTCTTCTTATCGCGTGGGCGTTCCTTATCCTCTTTGCAAAAAATTCTTTATCAACTGTCTCGTTTTCATCATAACTCCATATCCGCACTGCGATCTGGGAGTAAGAATTAAAATACCCGGTTGCCAGGAAACCGCCGCTCTCTGTTACCAGTTTAACAGGCGTGCCAGGCATCAGATTGTCGGGGACATTCTCCAGCGCCTGTGAAAAGACCCACGGATGCCGGTTCATGACGGGCCCGGTCCTCTGCCGTTTAATATTAAGCGTAATCATACAGCAGTAATTATACATTAATTCATGACGCTTCTCTTGACAATCCACTCCCGCGATACTAAAATGAATCAGCGTTCATATGAATCAGCGTTCATTAAATAAGTCACCGAAATCTAAAGTGCTGCAGGCGGCCCTTGACCTGTTTTCTTCCAAAGGATATTCGGAAGCAAAGATGGCCGAGATAGCCAGGGGAGCGGGGTTGAGCGTGGGCGCCCTTTACCTCAGGTTCAAGAACAAGGAAGAACTGTTCCTGGAGCTTATTAAGGACCAGACAAGGGATTTTGTTGAGCGCACCGGAAAGTTACAGGTTGAAGACCCTGTTGAGGCCCTGAGGAAATATATTGCATTGAACCTTGAGTATTCGTTTCAGAAAAGGCAGATGATATCCATATTCTTTAAGGAATACAATCTTCCTTTTCTTCAGCCGCTGAGGGGAAATTTTTTCAGGGCACAGCACACGATAATAGCTGATATACTTGTAGCAGGTATCAAAAGAGGAATTTTCAGGCCCATGAACGTCAGGGATACGGCGGCGGTTATTTTTGCGAGCATAAGGGGCGCTGTATTATTGAAATTAATATTCGGGATCGGGGATGTAAGCAAAATGAGCAAATCCCTGTTCGCGCTGATCACAGACGGCATAAGAAAGGACGCAAGATGAAACGAAGACTACCATCCGCAATCTTATTCATGCTGCTTATCATTCCTTACTCTTCTTACGCTGAGGAATATTCACTCGACGACCTTTATAAAATAGCGCTTCAAAGAAGCGAGACGATCAAGATATCGGAAGAAGACATATATATTTCTGAACGCGAAAAAGACAGGGCCATGGCTGCGCTTTTTCCGAAACTTTCCGCTTTTGCAAACTACACTGAATACCCCAGTGAAAAGACAACGGACCTTTTTGTGATACAGCCTAACAACAGCACATCCTGGGGCTTGAGACTGGACCAGTCTTTGTCTACGAGCGGCAAGGAGTTGACCGCGCTCGGAATCGCAAAAGAGTCCATTGTAAAAAGCAGGGTTGATCTCGAAAGTGTGAAAGAGGGGTATCTCCTGAATGTTGCCTCCTCGTATTACGATGTATTAAAAGCAAAGAAGGCGCTGGACATAGCAAAGGCGAGCGAGGAAAGGCTGACAAAATACAGGAACGCGGCACAGACGAGACTGAGAGTGGGAGAGATAACTAAGACAGTGCTTTTGAGGGCGGAGGCGGAACTTTCAGGCGCCCAGTCGGAGTTGATAAGGGCTGAAAACAATCTCAAGCTCGCAAAGGCGGTTTTAGCCAGGAAAGCCGGCATCAGTGGTGATTACGATTTGAAAGAAGATCAGCCTTCAGCAGTCAGCGGTCAGCAGTCAGCAGTATTAACAACGACACTCGATGATCTCAAGCAGACGGCCTTTTCAGAAAGAAGCGAAATAAGATCAGTCGAGCTTCAGAAGAAGATTGCCGGAGAGCAAATTAAATATACGAAAGGCTCATATTGGCCGGATGTGTCCGTGGAAGGAGTATACGTCAGGAACGAAAGCCATCCCTCCGCGGCTTTTACGAATAATGAAAGTATCTTCGGCGGCATAAAGCTTAACTACCCTTTTTTTGAAGGAGGCTTAAGACGTGCCGAGGTAAAAGAGGCTGAGGCGCGTTTCAGGCAAGCTGATTACAGGCTGGCGGATTTATACAAATCAGTCAATATTGAAGTTGAAAATGCTTATCTGAATTTTTTAACGGTGTCAGGGACCCTTGAAAAACTGCAGGCTGAGGCGGCATATGCCGCAGATAACTACAACGCCGTATCAAAACAATTTGAATTCGGACTGGCGAACAGCCTGGATGTCATGGACGCAAACACACTGCTTGTCACCTCTGAAAGACAACTTGCCAACGCAAAATATGATCATCAGTTTGCAATTTTACAATTAAAACGCGCGACGGGAACGTTGTTGAAGACGGCAGGCAGTAGTCAGCAGACAAGTAGTCGGTAGGTAGTAGTTAGTAGTCAGGGAACGGTAAGCGAAATATCTTGTCCTCCCTAACTACTAACTACTTCCTACTATCTACCTGCTTAATCTTTATTAAGGAGTTATTGAATCATGAAGAAAATAATTTTACATTGCTCCATGCTCTTTGCCCTTTGCTTTTTGCTTTCTTTGTCGGCATGTTCAAATGATAAAGCAAAGCAGCCTTTGAAAGCGGCCCCGGTGCCGGTGACTGTCGGCACGGTGGTCCAGAAGCCCGTCCCCGTGCAGCTCCGCGCCATCGGAAATGCGGAGGCCTATTCAACTGTGGGAATTAAGGCCCAGGTCGGAGGGACGCTTATGCGCGTGCATTTCAAAGAAGGGCAGGACGTGAACAAAGGGGACCTCCTTTTCACAATCGACCCCCGCTTCTACGAGGCCATGCTGAAACAGGCGGAGGCAAACCTTGCGAAGGACAGCGCGCAACTGGAACACGCGCGCGTAGAAGTGCGCCGCTATGAGGACCTTGTGAAAAAGGGATATGTGGCCCAGGAGCAGTATGATCAGATCCGCACCAACTTCGCTGCCCTTGAAGCAACAGTCAACGCGGACAAGGCCGCTGTTGAAAACGCGCTGCTGCTGCTTAAATATTGCTATATCTACTCTCCGGTCACAGGGCGCACGGGAAGCGTCATCTCTTACGAAGGGAACCTGATAAAGGCCAATGCGGACACCTCCATGGTGGTGATAAACCAGGTCCAACCCATATATGTTACTTTTTCAGTCCCCCAACATGACCTTGCTGAGATCAAAAAATATATGGCAATTGAGAAGATCAAGGTCCAGGCTGTTATAGGAAAGGATGACGCTGATCCCGTAGAAGGCGTCCTCACTTTTGTGGACAATACGGTAGACACCGCCACAGGAACAATAAAACTTAAAGCGACTTTTACAAACCAGGAAAAGCGGCTGTGGCCCGGGCTGTTTGTGAGCGTCACTGTGATACTCACCAGCCAGCCGAACGCTGTTGTCGTTCCTTCACAGGCGGTGCAGACAGGACAAAAAGGCACATATGTATTTATTATCAAAAACGATCAGAGCGCTGAATCGCGTCCCGTCTCAGTTGACAGGTCGCTCGACGGCGAGACCGTTGTATCCGGAGGGCTCCGCGCCGGTGAGACCGTTGTGACGGACGGCCAATTGCGGCTCGTTTCCGGCGCCAAAGTTGAAATCAAAAAGGAATGATTTGACCACAGAGACACAGAGTCACGGAGGAAAATAAAAATGCCTCAGTGGTTTGAATTTAGATTATGAACTTGTCTGAAATTTTTATACGCAGGCCGATCATGACCACGCTGGTCATGCTGTCCATACTTGTCTTCGGACTGGCGGCATACAGGTTTCTCCCCGTAAGCGATCTCCCGAATGTGGATTTCCCCACTATACAGGTGAGTGCCAGCCTGCCCGGGGCAAGTCCTGAGACAATGGCATCAGCGGTTGCGACCCCGCTGGAGCGCCAGTTCTCAACCATCGCGGGCCTCGATTCAATGACTTCAACCAACGGGCTGGGAAATACGCAGATCACTTTGCAATTCAATCTGAGCAGGAATGTTGATGCCGCAGGCCAGGATGTGCAGGCCATGATAGCCAAGGCCTCGCGGCAGCTCCCGCAGAATATGCCGACCCCCCCGACGTACAACAAGGTAAACCCCGCTGACCAGCCGGTCATCTACATTGCGCTCAGTTCAGCCACACTGCCTCTTTCCAAAGTATTCGAGTACGCGGACACCTTTATTTCCCCGCGCATATCGATGATAAGCGGCGTGGCGCAGGTGTCGGTTTTCGGGGCGCAGAAATTTGCCGTGCGCGCGCAGCTTGACCCGATGGCCCTGGCTTCAAGGCAGATCGGCATTGATGAAGTGGCAAGCGCGCTGGACCGGGGAAATGTGAACCTCCCCACAGGCCAGCTTCAGGGCAAGCAGCAGGCCTTTACCATACAGGCAACAGGACAGTTGTATAATGCAGAGGACTACCGCCCGCTGATAGTCGCCTATCGCAACGGTTCGCCGGTCCGCCTCGAACAAATCGGCAGGGTCATCGACAGCGTTGAAAATAATAAGGTGGCAAACTGGTACAACAATACCCGTTCAGTTGTTCTTGCCGTCCAGCGTCAGCCCGGGACAAATACGGTCGAAGTAGTGGACAGCATCAAGGGCCTTCTGCCGTCCTTCCGCGCCCTGCTGCCTCCGTCGGTCAACCTGGACATCCTCTATGACCGGTCCGTGTCCATCCGTGAGTCGGTCAATGATGTTAAATTCACACTTCTCCTGACTGTCTTCCTTGTGGTCCTGGTGATATTTCTTTTTCTGCGCAATCTCTCGGCGACGATCATACCGAGTCTTGCGCTGCCTTTCTCAATCATCGGCACGTTCGCTGCCATGTACGTGATGGGCTTCAGCATAGACAACATTTCTCTTATGGCATTAACTCTGTCAGTCGGTTTTGTAGTGGACGACGCCATTGTCATGCTCGAAAATATCATGCGTCACATAGAAAAGGGTGAAAAGGTCCTCGACGCCGCGCTTACAGGCTCCAGGGAAATAGGGTTTACCATTTTATCCATGACCCTTTCACTTGTGGCGGTCTTCATTCCGGTGCTTTTCATGGGCGGGATCATGGGCCGGATACTTCATGAATTTGCCGTGACGATCAGCATGGCTATTTTAATATCGGGGATTGTTTCCCTGACGCTCACGCCCATGCTCAGCAGTCGTTTCATCAGGCCGCATTCGGCAGCGGAGAAACACGGCCGCATGTACATGTTTATGGAACGGTTCTTTGACGGGATGCTGCACGCCTACCAGCGCACTCTCAAATCAGTGCTTCATTATCGCCGCACAATCATGGCGGTCACTATAATTCTAACTGTTGCAACGGGCTTTTTATTCTGGAAGATCCCGATGGGGTTTCTCCCCTCGGAAGATACCGGCCAGGTCTTTGCATTTACCGAAGCGGCACAGGGTATTTCTTTTGAGGATATGGTGGAGCACCAGAAAAAATTAGCCGCAATAGTTTCAAAAGACCCGAACATCGATGCCTTTATGTCCGCTGTCGGTGCGAGCGGGGCAAGCGTAGCAAATAATACGGGCCGTATGTTCATGCGCCTGAAACCACGCAAGGACAGGGAATTGAGCGCGGACGAAATTATCCAGGAACTGCGGCCAAAGGTCTCAAAGGTCCCAGGCATACAGATGTTCATGCAAAATCTCCCTGCCATCCGCATCGGGGGACAGTTGACCAAGAGCCAGTACCAGTTCACAATGCAAAGCCCGGACCCCGGCGAACTTTACACCCGGGCAGCGGAACTGGAAGGCAAGATGCGCGCTCATCCGCAGCTGCAGGATGTTACAACTGACATGCAGATCAAAAATCCCCAGGTAAATATAGAGATCAACCGTGACAAGGCTTCCGCGTTGGGCGTTACAGCAGAGCAGGTCGAGAATGCCCTGTCCCTGGCTTATAGTTCGCAGCAGGTCTCGACCATCTATGCCCCGAACAACCAGTACAAGGTCATTATGGAGCTTGAACCAAAGTACCAGACAGACCCCTCGGCGCTCTCACTGCTCTATATACGGTCCAGCTCAGGGCAGTTGGTCCCGTTAAACACTGTAGCGAACCTTACCAGGAACGTCGGCCCTCTCACAGTGAACCATCTGGGCCAGCTCCCTGCGGTCACTATATCTTTTAACCTCAGGCCGGGGGTAGCGCTTGGTGACGCGGTTGCGGCAGTTGATAAACTTGCCCGCGAAACCCTGCCGCAGACTATCAGCACCAGCTTCCAGGGGACGGCCCAGGCGTTTAAGGCGTCAACCCAGGGACTGTGGATACTGCTCATCATGGCGCTGCTGGTTATTTACATTGTGTTAGGAATTCTTTATGAGAGCTTTATCCATCCCCTCACCATTCTATCGGGACTGCCCGCTGCTTTGTTCGGCGGGTTGATCACCCTTTTGATATTTCATAAGGACCTGAACATCTATGCCTTTGTGGGCGTGATAATGCTGCTGGGCATAGTGAAGAAGAATGCCATCATGATGATAGACTTTGCACTGGAGGCGCAGCGCAAGGAAGGGAAGTCGCCAATCGACGCTATTTATGAAGGCGCAATAACACGTTTCCGCCCTATCATGATGACCACAATGGCAGCGCTGATGGGGACATTGCCCATTGCCATCGGTTTCGGCGCCGGCGCTGAATCGCGCCGCCCGCTCGGCCTGGCTGTTGTCGGAGGCCTGCTCGTTTCCCAGCTGCTGACCCTGTACATAACCCCGGTGGTTTATTACTACATGGACAGATTCCAGGAGAAGGCCGGTCAAAGGTTCAAGTCGCGCGGGGAAGGACATGCAGGGATTTAAATATGCAAGAGTTGTCATTCCGGCTTGTCCGGAATCTACTTGCAAACATTGTGAGCAATAAAAGAAAGATTCCGGACAAGCCGGAATGACAGAAATATAGCAATATATTTTTTCAGGAGGTTTAACATGCAAAGGGTCATTGCCCTCGTTTTATTATTGATATTCATATCCATCTCCAATGCAGATGCAGAGGAGCTCATAAAGAAGGGAGAGACACTCAGCTTGCAGCGGTGCATTGATATCAGTTTGCTGCGCCAGCCGAATATCCTTGCCGCAGCAAGCACTGTTGACGCGAGCCTGAGCAGGGTGGGACAGGCGCAGGCAAATTATTATCCCCAGATAGACCTGACATCCGGCTACAGCAGGGTGGCCACTGCCGGCTTCAGCAGGACCGGGACCTCTGTTTCCTCGGATGCCTTTGATCAATATACGGCCCGTGCAGCGCTGAGCCAGAACATCTATGATTTCGGCAAGACATCGACACAGGTGAAGATACAGAACTTCAATCTTGATTCTTCCCGGTCCGATCTGGAAAATGTATTTGAGCAGACTGTCTTTAATGTCAAGCAGGCATATTACGGGGTCCTGGCGGCACAGAGGAACGTGGTTGTCGCAGCCGATTCAGTAAAACAATTCCAGCTGCACCTTGAACAGGCCAAAGGGTTTTACGAAGCCGGTACAAAACCCAAATTCGATGTCACGAAGGCAGAGGTAGACCTCGGGAACGCAAAGCTGAACCTGATCACTGCCGAAAATTCACTGAAGATATCCAGGGTGGTGCTGAACAACGCGATGGGCGTGCCTGATGCGCCTGAGTACGGTATAGAGGACAACCTTGATTTCTTAAAATATGAAATTACCTTAGATAAGGCGCTTGAGACTGCATACTCAAACAGGCCCGACCTGAAGTCGCTTGTTTTCAGAAGACAGGCAACTGAAAGCTCCATTGACCTTGCCGCTAAAGATTATTATCCCACACTCTCAGGCATTGCAGCGTATAACTGGTCGGGACAGAAGTTCCCCCTTGATCACGGATGGGAGGCTGGGGTGACCTTATCGTTCCCCTTATTCAGCGGGTTCCTTACCAAATACCAGGTGGAAGAATCAAGGGCAAACCTGAACGTCATCAGGGCCAATGAAGAGACGTTAAGGCAGGGGGTCCTCCTTGAAATACAGCAGGCGTATCTGGATCTGCAGCAGGCGGAGGAGAGGATCACTACTGCGGGGCTCAATGTGAAACAGGCTGAAGAGAACTTCGAGATCGCAAACGGCAGGTATGCCGCCGGAGTTGGCAGCCCCATTGAGGTCACGGATGCGGAGGTGTCCCTGATCAACGCGAAGACGGCTTACAACCAGGCGCTGTATGATTACAAGATCGCCCGGTCAAGCCTTGAAAAGGCAATGGGGGTAAAATGAAAAAAATAATGATCGGCATCCTGATCGCGGCAGCCCTGGGCGCGGCGGCGTTCTTCTCAGTCGGGGACAAAGAGAATGAGGTCAACTACAGGACTGAAAAGGCCGTCAAAGGAGACATCGTTGCAACCGTTACAGCGACAGGTACGGTCAATGCCGTGACAACCGTTCTTGTGGGCACGCAGGTCTCCGGCACAATTAAAAATATCTTCGTTGATTTTAATTCCCCGGTTAAAAAAGGCCAGGTGATCGCATTAATAGACCCGGCAACTTTTGAGGCGCAGGTGGCGCAGGCAAGGGCCAATCTTCTTTCAGCAAAAGCAAACCTGGAGAAGTCAGAGACTGCTCTTATAGACGCGAAGCGGACGATGGACAGGAACAGGGGATTACTTTCAAAAAACCTTATCGCCAGAAGCGAACTTGATACAGCGGAGACGAATTACGAAACTGCGAAGGCGCAGGTGAATGTTTCAAAGGCCCAAGTCGCGCAGACGGATGCAGCGCTTAAGATCTCGGAGACGAACCTGGGGTACACGAAGATACTTTCTCCGGTTGACGGCGTTGTGATATCGAGGAATGTGGACATCGGGCAGACCGTTGCCGCGAGCTTTCAGACGCCCACACTTTTCACCATAGCCCAGGACCTGACGAAGATGCAGATCGATACGAACGTGGATGAAGCTGACATCGGGAATATAAAGGTCGGGCAGGATGTTGAATTTACCGTTGACGCCTATCCCGATGTTACTTTTAAAGGACTGGTGTCGCAGGTGCGGAACTCCCCCATCATAGTGCAGAATGTCGTCACATATGATGTAGTTATCGGAGTGGACAACCCCGTAAGAGAGAACGGCCATTCTCCCCTGCTTAAACCCGGCATGACCGCCAATGTCTCAATAGTCCTGCAAAGTAAAAAGGACATTCTCAAGATACCAAATGCCGCGCTACGGTTCACCCCTGCCGCTAAAGACAAAGGCCGGACGCAGGGGCAGCAAAGGGAAAAAGGGCCCGGAGTCTGGGTGCTTGAGGGCGGTAAGGCCAAACGCATGCCTGTAAAAACAGGGATCAGCGACGGCAATTACACTGAACTCGTCTCAGGCGGCGTAAGTGAGGGACAGGAGTTAATAGTTGAGTCTCTTGCGAAACAAAAAAATACCGGCAGCGCTCCACGTCCAAGGTTCTGATATGCCGCTTATCGAAGCAAACGGGATCCAGAAAGTTTACAGGACAGGCGACATAGATCTCTGCGCGTTATGCGATGTCTCGCTGACTATAGACAAGGGTGAATTTGTGGCGATCATGGGACAATCGGGTTCGGGTAAATCAACTTTCATGAACATCCTCGGCTGCCTGGACAAACCTACGGGCGGCAAATATATTCTGGAAGGCATTGACGTGGGAGGTCTCGACAGGGACGAGCTTGCCGCTATAAGAAACAAAAAAATAGGCTTCGTCTTTCAGGGATTCAATTTGCTTTCAAGGGCCTCCGCGCTTGAAAATGTTGAACTGCCGATGCTCTATGACGGCCTGTCCTCCAAAGAGAGAAAGCAGAAGGCAATATACGCGCTGAAGAGCGTGGGGCTTGAGGGAAGGGAAGGACATCATCCCAACCAGCTTTCAGGCGGACAGCAGCAGAGGGTGGCCATAGCAAGGGCGCTGGTGAACAACGCCCCGATCATACTTGCAGATGAACCCACAGGCAACCTCGATACAAAGACCAGCGCAGAGATAATGGAGCTTTTCGTGAAACTGAACACGGAATCAAATATCACAGTAATACTCGTGACACATGAGCCTGATATATCCGAATACAGCAAACGTGTAATAAAATTCCTTGACGGCCGGATTGTCAGCGATGAGAAAAAAGGGAATTTACCACAGAGCCACAGAGACACTGAGGAAAAGCTGGGATGAGATCAAAACAGGAACTTATTTATTTTCTTATTTTCTCTGTGCCTCCGTGCCTCTGTGGTTCCTATGAAATGAAGGTGACATTATGATTAATATACCTGCTACATTACGGATCTCACTCAGGGCCTTGAGGGTGAACAAAATGCGCTCAGCCCTCACCATGCTCGGAATTATTATCGGGGTCGGCGCGGTCATCGCGATGCTCGCGGTCGGCACAGGCGCAAGCAGCCAGATTCAGCAGCAGATATCAAGCCTGGGAAGCAACCTCCTGATGGTCGTTCCGGGGGCCACTTCCTCAGGCGGCGTCAGGATGGGCGCTGGAACTCAATCAACTTTGACGCTGGGAGATGCCGAGGCCGTATTGAAGGAATGCCCGGCGGTATCTGATGTGGCCCCGGTGCTCAGCGGTGTCGCGCAGATCGTTTACGGCAATCAGAACTGGTCGACAGGCGTGACAGGGACAACCCCCGGGATGTTAAACGTGCGCGACTGGAAGCTGTCTGCCGGCAGGGCTTTTACAGAGCAGGACATCAAAAGCGCGACAAAGGTCTGCCTGCTTGGACAAACGGTTGTGGACATGCTCTTTGGAGGTTTGGACCCGGTGGGGCAAATAGTCAGGATAAAAAAGATACCGTTTACAGTCATCGGCGTCCTTGAGGTCAAAGGCCAGGACCCCAGAGGACAGGACCAGGATGACGCGATCTATGTGCCGGTGACAACAGCGCAGAAAAAGCTCTTCGGCACCTCATTCCCCGGCATGATAAGAATGATGATGGTAAAGGCAAAGAGCACGGAAGACCTTGATTCAGCGGAGAGGCAGATCAACGAGCTGCTCAGGCAGAGGCACCACATCGGGCAGAGGCAGGAAAATGATTTTACCGTCCGGAACCTCACGCAGATGATGCAGGCCGCGGAGCAGTCCGCGAGTGTCATGACAATGCTGCTTGGCGCGATAGCGTCCGTGTCCCTGCTTGTCGGAGGGATCGGCATTATGAACATCATGCTCGTATCGGTCACTGAAAGGACAAGGGAAATAGGGATACGCATGGCAGTAGGCGCAAAGACCTGGGACATAAGGCTCCAGTTTATAATTGAGGCGCTGGCATTATCATTGACAGGAGGCGCTGCAGGGATAGTCATCGGCCTGACGAGCTCGCAGATAATTTCATCGTTAGCGGAATGGCCCACGATAGTCTCCCCGCTTTCGGTGCTCCTCGCTTTCAGCTTCTCCGGGCTTGTGGGAATATTCTTCGGGTTCTATCCCGCATATAAGGCCTCACTGCTTAACCCGATCGAGGCTTTGAGATATGAGTAAGGGCGGGTTTAAAACCAGCCCTTGCAAAAATAAGAGAGGACAACAGATTAAATGGAAGAACAGAAAACACCAGCAAACGGAAGTCATAAAAAGAAGATCGCCATCACGATCTTTGTCCTCGTTCTGATAGCAAGCGCGATCACGGGATATTTTTATGTCCAGTATAAAAATACCCACATCACCACGGATGACGCCTTTATCACAGGGCGCATCCATACAATCGCCTCGAAGGTCCAGGGGACGGTCAAAAAAGTTTATGTTGAAGATAACCAGCCTGTGAAGCAGGGCGAGCTTCTTCTTGAGATAGACTCCGCGGATTTCGACGTCAGTGTGAAAGGCGCCTCTTCAGGTCTTGAAACTGAGAAGACAAAACTTACAGAGCTGGATTCTCAGCTCGATACGACAAGAAAACAATTTGAGGAGATCAAGTCGGCGGTCGGCGCGGCAAGGGCGAACCTTGAACTTCAGGAGGCGAACATGCGTCAGGCAGAGACAGATTTGAAAAGGGCCGGGAGCCTTATCAAAGATGAAATTATTCCCAGGGAAACTTACGACAGGACAAAAACAGCGTACGATGTAGCAGTCGCCCAGGTAAAGGCGGCAAAAGAGGAACTGAAGCGGACTGAATCGCGCCTTGAAACACAGAAGGCTGTTATAAAGCAGGCATCAACAGCAATTGAGCCACAGAAATCTTTGATAAAACAGAAAGAGGCCTCGCTGGCAGCGGCTGAGCTGAACCTTGGGTACACGAAAATCTACGCCCCTGCTGAAGGGCGCGTCACGAGGAAGTCCGTTGAGGCCGGCAACCAGGTCCAGGCGGGCCAGCCGCTTATGGCTGTCGTGCCTCTTGATGATATCTGGGTGGTTGCAAATTACAAAGAAACACAGTTAGACAAAATAAGGCCGGGACAGAAGGCGGAGATAAAGATCGACACATATCCCGATAAAAAATTTACCGGCAAGGTAGACAGCATTATGGCAGGCACGGGCGCAGTCTTTTCTTTATTTCCCCCTGAAAACGCTACAGGCAATTTTGTCAAAATAGTGCAGAGGGTGCCGGTCAAGATACTTCTTGATAAAGCCACAGACCCCGACCATATTTTAAGAATCGGCATGTCCGTGGAGCCGACGATAGTGGTTGAAAAATAGATCTACAAAAGCAGTTGGACCACAGAGATCACTGAGAATGGACCTAATGTCAATATAAAGTCATTTGATATGAGTAAAAACAAGACAGATACAAATTATATAAATAAGTTTTTAATCTCCGTGTTCTCCGTGCACTCCGTGGTTATTTCCTAAGGAACTTTCATGAACAAATGGCTTGTCGCACTTACAGTAATGCTCCCCACGCTCATCGAGATCATCGACACGTCTGTAGTCAATGTCTCGCTTGATCACATCCGAGGGAGTCTGTCCGCGGGGATTGATGAGGCGACGTGGACCATTACATCTTATCTCGTATCAAACGCGATCATCATCCCGATGACGGGATGGCTAAGCAGGTATTTCGGCAGGAAGCGTTATCTGATATTTTCAATTTCCCTGTTTACCTTCAGCTCGCTGCTCTGCGGCTTGGCGTGGAACCTGCAGAGCCTTGTATTCTTCAGGATACTTCAGGGCATGGGAGGCGGCGCGCTCCAGCCGATATCACAGTCAATACTGCTTGAGACCTTTCCTCAAAAACAGCACGGCATGGCGATGGCCATATTCGGCATAGGGATAATGTTCGGGCCAATTGTCGGGCCTCTTTTAGGAGGGTGGATCACGGACAGCTGGTCGTGGCACTGGATCTTCTTCATCAATATCCCGATAGGCATCATCTCGATATTGATGGTGATATTTTTTATTGTTGACCCGCTGTACATGAAAGGCATGAAGATGAAGATCGACTACTGGGGACTCGCGTTTCTCGCGCTCGGACTCGGCTGCCTGCAGATAGTCCTTGACAAGGGTGAGAGGGAAGACTGGTTCGCGTCGGATTTCATAATGTGGTTCAGTATAATCTCGGCAGTCTCCCTGACACTCTTTGTGATCATTGAATTATTCGCGGAGCATCCCGTGGTCAATTTGAAGACATTAAAGAACGTGACATTCACAACAGGCAGCCTTATTATGTTCTTTGCGTTTTTCAATCTGTTCGGCAGCATCGTGCTTCTGCCGATATATCTTCAAACGCTCATGGGCTACACTTCAACGCTGGCAGGGATGGTGCTTGGGCCGGGGGGGATAGCATCTCTTATTGCCATGCCCATTGCCGGAAGGCTTGTTACAAGGATGAACCCAAAGGCCGTGCTTTGCTTCGGCATAACCGTGGCCGCATATTCTGTATATCTCATGTCGAACTTTAACCTGTCCGCGGATTTTAACACTGTAATATGGCCGAGGCTGGTTTTGGGAGTGGGCATGGGGTTTCTTTTTATTCCGCTCACCACACTTACAATGTCGGGCATCAAGAGAGAAGAGATGGGGAACGCTGCGGGGATATTCAATCTCCTCAGAAACCTTGGAGGCAGTTTCGGGGTCGCTTTTATTACCACTATGCTCGCAAGGCGCGCTCAGTTTCATCAGAACCATCTTGTAGAGCACCTCACGCCGTTTGACAGAAGCTACCAGATCACCTCCTCACAGCTCGCCCAATCTCTGCAGCAAAAAGGGTTTGACCCGGTCACGTCGCAATCTGCCGGTTTAAGCAGTATCTATGGCCAATTAACAAGACAGGCCTCCATGATGTCCTTTAACGATGCCTTCCACCTGCTCAGTATAATAATGATCTGCACCCTGCCGTTTATAATGTTAATGAGAAAAGACCTGCGGAGATGATATAGACGATGAGACTGTTTATATTTTTTATCTCGGCATACGGACTGGCGAACCTGTATATATTTTTCAAGCTGTCGTATTTATTCAAAGCCGGCACAACCGCGGGCATCGTGACAGGCCTGTGCATTTTGTTTATGGCGTTGTCTCCTGTGCTGATACATTTCTACAGCATGAGGGGGAATGAAAAGACGGCACGAACCTTCGCATACACAGGCTTCATGTGGGTATCGCTTCTCATAGTCTTCTTTCCGCTTGCGCTGCTGCTTGAATTTTATAATTTCATAATGCTGCGTGGTGATGTTCTGTTCGGGCGGGATCTGAGTTCAATTGCGGTTTCACCTTTTTATACTTTTTTTGCTCCGCTTTGCATCTCGGCTGCCGTAAACGTTTACGGAATTTATGAGGCGAAAAACCTGAAGGTCGAGAAGCTCACAGTAAAAACTTCAAAGCTCCCGGAAGGAGTTGGCAAGATCACGATAGCTCAGATCTCAGACCTGCATCTCGGAATGGTCATCAGGGACAAAGCCCTGAATAAAGTAATCAGATTGATCGAAGGCGTAAAGCCTGACCTGATAGTCTCCACAGGAGACCTTCTTGACGGAGTAGTAAGTCATGTTGATTATCTCTCGGATAACCTGAAAAAGCTCCACGCGAGGCTCGGCAAGTTTGCCGTCATCGGCAATCATGAGTTTTACGGCGGGTTGAAACATTCGATAAAATTCATTGAGACCTCCGGGTTTACCATACTCAGGGGGCGCGGGATTACAGTGGAAGGCATTATCAATATCGCAGGCGTGGATGATCTTAATGGAGACACGAATAAAGATCACAATGGACCGGAAAAAGAAATTCTGTCCAAACTCCCTGATAATATTTTTACCCTACTGTTAAAACACCGCCCTGAGATAGACAGCGGCAGCTTTGGTCTTTTCGATCTTCAGCTTTCAGGGCATACTCATAACGGGCAGATATTCCCCATCAATCTCCTCGCGCCTTTCATATTCGAGCATCACACAGGTTTTATTAATCTGTCAAAAGGCTCCGCCCTGTATGTAAGCCGTGGCGCAGGCACAGCGGGGCCGCCGGTGCGTTTCCTTTCTCCGCCGGAATTGACTATTATAGAGGTGGTTTCGGAACAGAAGGCAACATGATAATGAAAAAACGCATAGCGATCATATCAATAATCGTACTGCTGATAATTGCGGGAATATTTATTTATTCTCTCCTGAAAGAAAAACCATTGGAGAAAATTGTGACCACGGGAATCGTTGAAGGCACTGAGGTAAATCTTGCCTCAAAGATATCAGGAAGGATCTCAGAGATATGCTGCAGAGAAGGCGATGCCGTTCAGAAGGACGCAGTTGTTATCAGCCTTGTCAGTGATGACCTGAAGGCGGCAGTTGAGCAGGCAATTGCGTCATTGGAAAGGGCAAAGGCAGATGAAAGAAGCGCAGCCGCTATGATAGAAAGTTCACGCGCGGACCTGAATGCGGCAAAAGCCGATGTGAAGAACAGGGAGGCTGATGTTGAGAAGTCGAAGGTCCAGATGGATGACGCAAAAAAACAGATGGAGCGCATGACGTCGCTCTTTGAAGAGAACCTGGCGTCACAGGCTGATGAGGACAGGGTCGTGACGGCATATGGGTCCTCAAGGGCGGCGTATGAATCATCCAGGGCGGGACACGAGGCCTCGCTCTCCCGCGTTGAACAGTCATTGTCGCAAATAAATTACTCGCAGACCCTGCTTTCATCCGCAAAGGCAAGGCTCAAAGAGGCGGAGGCCGCGCTCTCCATTCAGAAGGCGAGACTTGATGACACGGCAATAAAGACGCCTATTTCAGGGACTGTGGTATTCAAGGCGATGGAGGCCGGAGAATTTGCCTCACCCGGAATAACGGTCCTTACGATAGTTGACATGCAAAATCTATGGGTGAGGATCGATGTTGAGGAAAACCTGATCGGGCATATCAGGGCAGGCAGTGAGGCCCGCGTCACTGTTGAAGGGATGGAAAAGAAATCGATCAGCGGCAGGGTCTATAAGATCGGCAGGTACGCGGAGTTTGCAACTCAAAGAGACGTCCGCCAGGGGGTGCAGGACATCAAGACCTTTCATGTGGAAATACGGGTTGAGGACAACGGGCAGGTTTTAAAACCAGGCATGACAGTGAGTGTCGAGATACCGGTCAGGAAATAGAAGGGAGTAAGCTGTCCTTATGGTATCGCAACTTCTTTTTCGTTCATGACACTTGAGAGCATGTTGAGGACAAATTCCTTTGCGTCAAGGATTTCAATAAGTACGGGCTCGCCGTCATGTGAAAAGTGGACAATAACCTGTCCTTCCTCTTCAGCATAATCAATCGGCTTGTCTGAAAGTTCTACCATGAGCGCATCAACATCTTTGCTGTATCTAATCTTTCTCATACCGTGACCTCCTTCCGGGATAAACAGTTATTGCCAGAATCCTGTCTGCTTGTTCCTCATAGACAACTCTGAGGACATGTTCATCATCCAGCCTTTTCTGTGCAATTAATCTGTTCTTATAGCCTGTTCCTATTTTATCAGGAAATCTTATTATATCGTCAACTTTTTCAAGTGAAAGGTCAATGCCATGAGCTTTGAGTATATCGATTTTCAGTAACAGGTGATCGCTGTGTTTTATATCTACCATTATAACGATTTACCCCGCTTCCTCCACCGCGCCCATTGATCTGAATTTTTCATAGCGCTCTTCAAGCAGCAGGTCAACGGGCTTCTTCATCAAGTCGGTGAGACGGTTCTTTAACACCTTTACTACCGCTTCCATTGTCTCCGGGTAATCCCGGTGCGCGCCGCCGACCGGTTCGGGGATGATCTCATCAATTACTCCGAAGCTGTACAAGTCCTGCGCGGTCATTTTCAGTGACTCGGAGGCCTTTTCATATTCTCCCTGGCCAAGCTCTGTGCCGTTCTTTTTCCACAGGATCGCGGCGCAGCCTTCAGGCGAGATAACCGAATACACTGAATGCTCAAGCATGAGCACTGCGTCTCCCACCGCAAGCGCGAGCGCGCCGCCGCTGCCGCCTTCGCCGATCACGGTTGCGATGATCGGTGTCTTTATCATAAACATGTCAAGGAGGTTCTTTGCTATGGCCTCTGCCTGTCCCCTTTCCTCAGCGCCGATACCGGGATACGCGCCGGGTGTGTCGATGAAAGTAAATATCGGCCTGCCGAATCTCTCGGCGAGCTTCATTATCCTGAGCGCCTTCCTGTACCCTTCAGGGTGGGGCTGGCCGAAATTCCTTTCGATCCTCTCTTTTGTGGAGCGTCCCTTTTGATGTCCGATAACAGCGACAGGGATGCCCTGGAATTTCGCGAACCCGGCGACTATCGACGTATCGTCAGCGAACCGCCTGTCGCCGTGCAGTTCGATAAAGTCTTCCATAATGAGCTTTGTATAATCGAGCGTGTACGGCCTTTCGGGATGACGCGCGATGAGGGTCTTCTGCCAGGGGGTTATTTTTGCGAATATGTCCGCCCGGAGGTCCTTTGCCTTTTTCTCGAGCTTTTTTATCTCGGAAGTTATGTTCATGTCCTTGCCGTCAGCAAGGCGCTTGAGTTCCTCTATTTTATTTTCCAGTTCTGCGACCGGACGCTCAAAGTCAAGATAATAATGCATTCACTAACTCCTAATCCGGCATAGCCGGAGAAAAAATATTTTTTTTACCACAGAGGGCACAGAGTACACAGAGAAAAACAACGAAATATTTTTAAAAATTTTAAAATTTCTCTCTGTAACCTCCGTGTTCTCTGTGGTTAATTCTTCTTTTTATTTTGTAATTTTTAATTCAATACCGCTGTCCCTGCACCCAGAAGGTTTTCCGTCTCGGCGATCAGTTCTTTTGAAGGCATTACCTGCCTGCCGGTAAGTAAGACCGTCTCCCAGTTTTGCGGCGAGATTATTTTCAGGTACACAGGGCAGTCTCCGGTGTATCTTGAAAATACCTCATTCAGTTTCGGGAGGGTCTCCGGCTGAACAGTGCTTTGCATCGTCAGCACAAGCGCTTTATACTGCGCGGTTGTCAGCTTCGGAGCTGGCGCGGGAGGGCTTTTCTTCTGGCGGTAATTCCCGTTCCTGGGGTTCCCGCTTCTTGAATCGCTGACGTTTTTCAGCTCTCCGGCAACATCGGGGTTTTCTATAGAGACGATCTTCTTTGCGATGACCTTTAAACCCTTGTCCGTCTTGTCGGTGTACCCGGAGATAATTACAGGCGAGTCCTGGGTCATTACAGCCTGCGCTTCCTGGTAAACATCAGGGAAGACCACAACCTCGAGCGTCCCGAACAGGTCTTCAATTGTCACGTAAGCCATCAGGTCCTTGTTCCTGGTCTGTATCTGTTTTATCTCCCTTACAAGCCCTCCGATATTAATGTCCTGCCTGTCTTCGGTCTCCTGAAGCTCATGCGTAGGCGTTATGGAAAGCTCCGCGAATTTCTCTTTGTATTTGTTTAAGGGATGCCCGGTGATGTAAAAGCCGAGGGCCTCTTTCTCCATCATCAGGCGTTTTGATTCGTCCCATTCATCAACCTCGGTCATGCGCGGGGCAATCGGCTGCTGCTCGTCAAAGAACATGCTTGCCTGTCCCGAATTTTTCTCCTTCAGGGAACGCATCGCCGCGTCCATCACATTTGGGAGATTATGCATCAATTGCGCGCGCTTGCCTAATGAATCCATCGCGCCAGCCTTGATGAGGCTTTCAATGACCTTCTTGTTCACGCGCCTGGAATCCGCCTTTATGCAGAAATCAAAGAAGGAGTCAAATTTACTGTCGCCCCTGGTCTCGATGACCGCGTCAATCGCGGCGCTGCCCACGCCTTTGACAGCCTCAAGCCCGAAGCGGATCGAATTGCCGATGACCTTGAACTCCCTCGTGCTTTCGTTGATGTCAGGCGGGAGGATCTCGATGCCCATGTCCCTGCATTCATTTATGAACGAAACGACCTTTTCAGTGTTGTCCATGTCAGTGCTCAATGAAGCGGCCATGAACTCGACCGGGTAATGCGCCTTGAGATAAGCGGTCTGATACGCAATGAGCGCGTACGCGGCTGAATGTGATTTATTAAAACCGTATTCAGCAAACTGGAGTATTAAACCGTAGAGCTTCTCCGCCTTCTCGTCAGAGACCTTGTTCGCCTTCAGCCCTCCGATGAACGTGGTACGCATCTTCTCCATTTCATCGGGGTTCTTTTTGCCCATGGCCTTTCTTAAAATATCAGCCTGCGCGAGAGAGAAATCAGCCATCTTGTGGGCGACCTCCATGACCTGCTCCTGGTAGAGGATTATGCCGTGCGTCTCTTTTACGATCTCATTTAATTTCGGCAACCCGAGTTTTGACAGGGAGCCGGTCTGCTTTTTACCGCCGGCTTTTTTCCCATCGATAAATTCCTCAACCAGCCCGCTGCCCAATGGGCCTGGCCTGTAGAGTGCGACAAGCGCGATCAGGTCCTCAAACACGTCGGGCTTCAATCTCGTAAGCAGGTCTCTCATGCCTGAACTTTCAAGCTGGAATATGCCGCCTGTCTTTGCAGCGCACAGAAGCTCATATGTCGCCTTGTCGTCAAGAGGGATGGTCCGCACAGAAAAAGGCGCGGAAGGCTGAGCAGTACTGTTTATAATTTTCTCTGCCTTGTCGATTACGGTAAGCGTCTTCAGCCCGAGGAAGTCGAACTTCAGCAGGCCGAGGTCGTTTATCGCGTTCATGTCGAACTGCGTTGTTATCGCGTCTTCGTTAGGGAGCTTGTGCAGGGGAAGAAAGTCGGTAAGCGGCTCAGGAGAAATGACTATGCCTGCCGCGTGAGTTGACGCATGGCGTGAAAGGCCTTCAAGCGTCTGCGCGATATCAAGCATTTCTTTTATCTCAGGCCTTGTGTCATATATTTCCTTGAGCTTGGGCTCCATGCTGAGGGCGGATTTTAAACTTATCTTCGCAACCATCGGGACGAGCTTTGCCACCTTGTCCACTTCCGAATAAGGAATGTTCATGGCCCTTCCAACGTCCCGGATCGCCGCGCGCGCCTGCATGGTCCCGAAGGTTATTATCTGGGCGACGTGGTCTTTCCCGTAGAGGTTAGTTACGTATTCAATGACCTCTCCACGCCTGTTCATGCAGAAGTCCACGTCGATATCAGGCATGCTGACTCTTTCAGGATTGAGAAATCTCTCAAACATCAAACCGTATTTGATCGGGTCAATGTCCGTAATATCCAGGCCGTACGCAACAATGCTGCCTGCGGCGGAGCCTCTGCCTGGGCCGACAGGTATGTCCTTGCTCTTTGCGTAATGAATAAAGTCCCACACTATCAAAAAGTAAGAGGAGAACCCCATCTTCTCGATCATTGCAAGCTCGCGGGTGAACCTCTCCATGTAGTTGTCCGGGATGCTGCCGCCCAATTTCTTCTTCAGGCCTTCCTCGGCAAGATTTCTGATATAGGTTGTCACCTGCTCGCCGTTAGGGACTTCGTATTTCGGCAGTCTGAATTTGTTGAAGGTGAAATCGAGATTGCACTTCTCAGCGATCCACTTTGTGTTATTGATCGCATCGGGGATGTCCTTGAAGGCCTCTTTCATTTCCTGCGGGCTTTGAAAATAAAAAGTGTCCGAGGAGAACCTCATCCTGTCCGTATCATTCAGCGTCTTTCCAGTCTGAATGCACAGGAGCACCTCATGCGCCTTGGCGTCTTCCCTGTTTAAATAATGGCAATCATTCGTTGCGACAAGAGGGATATGCAAATCTTTGCTCAATTCAATAAGCAGCTTGTTGACGGCCACCTGTTCAGGCAGGCCGTTTGACTGGATCTCAAGATAGAAATTCTCCGCGCCGAGGATGTTTCTGTATTCAAGCGCTGCCTCGCGCGCCCTGTCAATATTGCCTGCCAGAAGATTGCGCGGTATCTCGCCTTTCAGGCATGATGAGAGGCCGATGAGCCCGCCGCTGTACTGCGCGAGCAGGTCCTTGTCTATCCTCGGCTTGTAATAAAAGCCTTCGAGATACGCATGGCTGACGAGCCGCGAGAGGTTTTGGTACCCGCTGATGTCTTTGCACAAAAGTATGAGGTGGAAAGACGATTCGGTGGTGTCGGTCGACGCGCCCTTTTTTTCAAAGCGGCTCTTGGGCGCAATGTAAACCTCGCAGCCGATTATGGGCTTTAACCCCGCCTTTGAAACCTTTTTATAAAATTCTATCGCGCCGAAAAGGTTCCCGTGGTCGGTCATGGCAACAGCAGCAAGATTATACTCCTGTGCCTTTTTTACCAGATCTTCTATTTTTATCGCACCATCGAGCAGACTGTACTCGGTGTGCAGATGCAGAGGAACATACCCGGAATGCATGTCAAAATTTTAGAACATTTCGACATGTTAGTCAAACGCAAAAAGTCCTGAAAAAAGTTATTGACAGGTCAATAATCGTACAACTATAATTAATCACTTCTTTCTAAAATCTTGGGACTAAAATGAGGGGGCGATACATGTCTTCTAAAATGCGGCAGACAAAAAAATCTTCTCCCTGTCAGAAAAAATAAGCTGGCAAGAAAGTGTTTGTGTAAACACACAACTGCAACGTTATCGTTTTAGCATATAGCCGGATAGTCTTTTTGTTGTGGGAATAGTTTTTTGACGAATTACTAACGTAGGCGGAGGAAAAGAATGGAAAGACTCAAACGAAACGCGTTGTTGTTTTTAATTTTGTCAGCAGTATGCCTCATCGGCTGCGCCTCGACCGCGCCGCTGCCGGCAAATATTACTTTTATTGCTCCTTCGCCTAATATCAGCCCTCAATTGTCCGCTTTCTTTGGAGTTTGGAAAGGGAAGTGGCATTCGTCCCAGGATGTTACTTTAGTCATTGAAATGGTGGACAGTAATTATGCTGATGTTATTTTCAGTGTTGGGGCCCTTGCTGCCAGCGGTATAACTCCTCAAAATAGTTTTTATTATATGAGAGGCGAGGTGATAAGTGATTCAGCTATTGGATGGGCTACTGCCAATGGCAACAGATTTGTCTTTGAGATGCAAACTGGATCTAATGAGATTAAAGGATATTTTGTTGAGGGTTCAACAGGAGCGAAAGTCATTGCAAATATGGTCCGGGTTAATGTCGAAGAATTAGCAAACGTAAAAATCCATAAATATCCTTATGTCGAATATACTCATCCGGCAAAGAGCAGCAAGGAATTTGCTTATGATAATAATATCTGCTGGAGAGAAGCTGAAAAAGAAACAGCATTATTATCACCTGATATTAGAAGATATACCGTGTGGGAGAAACTTGATCTCTGCCTGCGTGATTTCGGATGGAAGCCCGTAAAGAATGATTCACAGGCAGATGTTCAACTTTAAAATTGGGAACACCCAATTAGTTTCAAAAAAAACTTAACTGATTTCCCATCTATACATTGATTAGAATTAGGGACACATCCCGTATTTTCATTATCAACCAACTTTTTAATTGAGAAATACGGGATGTGTCCCTGGTTACCCTCTTCCGCTTCTTCTCCTGATACGTCTTGTAGCTCCTGTACTTCATAACTTCCCTCCTTTTGAATTTTTTTCGTGACAAACAACAACGGGGAAGTTTATAATTATTCACTTAGCAATTTCCGGGTCCTTTATACTTTTCCTGCTGCGTAGTATAGATATCGTTGGGCGTACATAATTAAAACTTCATGAGTCTGCGAGCGTGGCGATAGTATGAATATGAATATTATAGGCTTAGTACTTGGATGGATTGCAGCTCCAATTCTCTTATTGATATTTCTATATATCGCTAGGAATGGAGCAGAATATGACATGCATAAAAGAAAATATGCAGCTATATCTAATAACAATCTAAGAGTTATATCTTCGGGAGGTACGTTCCTTATCAAGTTTATAATTCCTACTCTATTGATAGGCGCAAGCCTTTTCTTTCTTGCGATAATTATTCCGGTCTATCTTAAAAGTAAAATTATGGGCATGGTACTAATTATTCCATTGTTAATAATTTATTTATTAAAACCCTTCAAGCTTGCCGCAATTAAGCGAGTTGCGATAGATGATAAAAGTATATTCATATCGAACTATATAAAGACGATATCTATCCCTATCACAGAGATTGACAATGTAAAACAGGTTTATATTTATATGCATTGGAGACAGGACAATCGATATATAGTTCTCCGACTTCTTAGTGATACTGCGATGGGGAGAGAAATTATATTTAAGCCATTACTTCAGGAATTTATTTTTAATGAGGACGTACACCCGTTGATCGCAGAATTAATAAGCTTGCGAGACGATATAAGAAACAACGCTCAATAACGCGCTGCAGTGAAATCGAACCACACGGCGCTTTTTGGGCAGGTAATATTTTGAGATTTGCAAATTAGTTTTATTGCTCGGTGAAGTCATTCAGTGGTTCGATTCACTGAGCTTAGCGTTGAAGCTGTAGAAAAAGGCCTCTCTGAAAAATTGCGAGAGGTTGAGCAAAAAAACGGATGCTCAGAATGCGCTGTATTGAATGATCTCGATCGAGGCAAGGGTTTATGATTCCCAAAATCAAATTGATTTTTCGAACTGGAGACTTATTCTACAAGCTCGTTAGGCATATAAATCATGAAACATCTTTCTGTTAGGTTTATGAGGTAATAATGGTACCACGGTCAATTCGCCGAGATATGAACACGCTGGAAATGTCTATTTCTTCGGAAGTGTTCTTATGCCGATTGTTCGGTCATTCTATGTGGAACATACATGGTATCAGAAGTCAAAAAACATGGAAAAAGATACAAAAGAGAATTTATGATATTCTTAAAAAAGCGATTGAACTAAATGTTAATAGTGATATTTTTCATAAGTCACGCTTAGATAGCTATCTTGGGCAATTTGAGAGAGCTTGTGATTCAAAAGAAAACACTGACATTGATATAATTTTCTCGCTGACAGCGATTATACTTGAATTGCTCGGGGGTGTACCGGATTACACGAGCAGAAAAGCCTTAAACAGACATTCGGATTATTTACTTTCTGGCCTGCGGAGTATCCAGTATTATCAGACACCCTATCAAAAAATGAGAACAATTATCGAAGCGGCGCACTTTAAGCCATATTGCGATTATCACAAAAGTGATGATTTGTATGATGTATATGTTTCGGAATATAACGGAAATTCTATAGGATTTCTAAACTGGTATCGAAAGAAGTATCCGAATGTATATTCTGAATTATTTTAGCTGAGTAATTACTATTTTGATCTATGTAGCTATCTTTAAAAATGCCTAACACTTATAAGGCCTCCAGTTGTCAAGGGGCAAAAATCACCCGTCATGTGAGCGATACAAAAAACATACTCTGACTTAATTTCAAATAACTTACCAAACAACTCGACATACAATGACAACTCAGGAAAGCACGAAAATATTTCGCCATATCATTCCGAACTATGATGAAATCACTTTATTCGCGATGGGGTTTACATGTGGTCTATTGCTGATCGCAGGTATTTTTTCCGCCAATTGGCAAATATCCAAACCTCTCTCAAGGGATGATCTTAACTTCTTTGTTTTGGCTGCCCTCTTCCTGACTGGCCTTGTATTTTCCATTTACCATGCATTTACTGTCCGTCCCAAGAAATCTTTTGAGAAGCTGCTCATGCTATTTTTTGCAGTAATTCTCAATGCGGCCAGTGGAATCATGGCTGGAACATATTTTCTTAAAGACGCTCAAGGCTGGCTCGTTATTTTCCCCATTATAAACATAATAGATGGCGCGCTTCTGCTTATCATGTTAAGAGCACGCATCATTAATGAGGATAATATAGACGACGAGAATGCAGCACGCAGGCAAGTTGCCTTCACCGGGGCTTTGATTATTATTCTCTTTACTGTTTGCCAATTCATATTTGACCTTTTATGGATGCAGACGCTTTCTATTTGCGTTGTATACTCCAGCAATCTGAATCGAGGGGTACAGACATTAATTGCGCGACTGCTGTCAAGATATCGATTCGCGTAATAAGGGATCTTTACCCTGTCTGATGCTTCTCCTTCGCCGGATCAATTCCCACGATTCTCTTCCCTGAAATCTGTTGCTTCCGCTCTTGATACTTCTGATACGCTTTCTTTTCATGCTTCCCTCCTTTTGAATTATTTTCGTGACAAACAACCACGGGGAAGCTTATAATTATTCACTTAGCGATTTCCGGGTTCTTTTTACTTTTCCTGCTGCGTAGTATAGATATCGTTAGGCTTGATACAAACTGAGGAACTGTGATAATGAGGAAACATTTTAGGATTATTCAAAAACTATCATTGATAGTAATACTTATTGCTACATTCAGTGCATGCAGTAGTGGTGGAGGTGGTGGCACTAATGATGGGAACAATATTCAAGACAGCTCTTCTTCACTCCATTGGGCAAAATCATATGGAGGATATGAATATGATTATCCTTCTTCAATACAACAGACAAATGATAGTGGATTTATAGTTGCAGGCGCAACTCGATCTTTCGGCGTCGGGTATGATGATATGTGGATATTGAAATTAAGTTCTTATGGTGAGATTGAATGGCAGAAATCATATGGGGGTTTTTATATTGATGTGGCTAATTCAATAAGACAAACAATCGATGGCGGATATATCGTTGCTGGATATACATACTCTTTTGGAAGTGATTTCTGGATACTCAAACTGAACTTTGATGGATCAATTGCATGGCAGAAAGTTTATGATGGCTGTCTTGGTAGCGAGGCAATCTCTATTTTACAAACTTCAGATGGGAACTATATTGTAGGAGGCAGGACGTGTCTATCTTCTACAACAGATATTTGGTTGTTGAAGCTTGATTCAAGTGGTTCAATCATATGGCAGAAATCTTACGGAGGGGAAGAAAATGATTCTGTTAGTTCGATAATACAAACTATTGATGGAGGATTTATCATATCTGGAAACAGTGAGTCATTTAGTTATGGTAGTGGGCCCTGGTTGCTTAAACTTGATTCAAGGGGGGATATTGAATGGCAAAAGTCTTATAGAGAATTAGGAATTAATTCTTATGCAGAGGTAGTTGCACAAACGAGTGATGGTGGCTACACACTTTCGGGTGAGACAGTTCTTAGAGGCGGCGACCTTCTTGTCATGAAACTTGATTTAAATGGGGACATATTATGGCAGAAGTCATACGGAGGAGATTATTTAGATGGTGGTTCATCTGTGTCAGAGACAAATAGTGGTGATTACATTGTATCAGGGATAACATATTCTTTCAGTGAAGGTAGTTCTGACATTTGGTTGCTGAAATTAAACTCAAGTGGTGACATCATTTGGCAAAAGACATATGGCGGAACCGAGAGGGATGTGGCTACTTCGATGCAGTATACACAAGATGGCGAGCTCGTGATTGCTGGATATACTTGGTCTTATGGCGTTGATCAGAGAGATTATTGGATATTACGCCTTGATTATGAGGGTATGATTTCAGACTCTAATGCTGGGCGAAATTCATCCGCAACAGCACAGAATACTTCGCTGGTGGCAAGTGATACCACTATTGTACCAACTGACTCAGCAGCATCTATCACTGATACTACGGTGATTGGTATAAATACTAACGCTACTATTCGGACACAGGTTGCAGACTGAATAGCCTAACACTTATACCTTTAGACGATTAGAAGTCAAGGGGCAAAGATCACCCGTCACGGATTTTGAAAAAATCCGTCATGCGAGCGATACAAAAAACATACTCTGACTTAATTTCAAATCAGCGGCATCCAGACCTTATTCTACAGGCATGATTCCGGTCTCTCCGGGACCATGCCTGTCTGCGTCAAACATATATGGACCAACTTATAGTAGTGTCGGAATAGGGGCAGACTTGCTTATTGATATTCTAAAAAAAAGATGCATTGATAAAGTGACGCATGGCGGGGAACCGGGGATGGAATTTGAAAGGCGGAAGCTCAGCTCTTATTCCACAAGTCGCAATATCCCCATAGCTGGTATGGATTAATATTTATTTTAAGCTGTTCTTTCAGGATAACATCTTTGATAGCGTATTCCTCTTTGCTGCAATCCCTTTTTACCGGACTTAGAAACATGTTGCCGTTTGCCTTCACGACGCTGTGAACAACCGGAAGGTGGGCCTTTTCACCCCTGTGCGTGACTACGCCGATCTCGCCATTTGCAAGCCTGACAATAGTCCCCGGAGGATAAATTCCCACTAATTTAATACACATGTTTACTATGTCGGCTGCCGTGCGCTTCCCTGCGTTCAGGTAGAGCTCCCGCATCGCTTCCTGGGGCGTTAAAGAAGAACGATACGCCCGGTTTGAAACCGCTGCGCAATAATGGTCGCCAACCGCAATGATCCGCGCGGGTTCAGGGATGGCATTGCCGCTAAGCCCTGACGGGTATCCGCCGCCATCTATTGCTTCATGGTGATGTAATACGCCGTCTATCCAGGCCTGTTCCGTCACACCTGTTAAACATAATGTCTCCACCCCGTGTTCCGGATGGTCCTGTATTGCCTGTCTCTGTTCATCGGTGAGCGGGTCTTTTTGAGAAAACAACTTCTCCTGTATATTCAACATGGCAATATTAGAGGTAATGGCAGCGGCAAGCAGTGCCAGCCGGTCGCTCTCCTGCCATTTGAGGTTTCTTGTGATGAGTTCACAGATGATCGCGACGTGAACTGGGTGCTTAATCGTATAGCTGTATTCCATACCCAAAAAAATATTGCCTATGCATGCGTCTTCATCAAGGTCGCAGGCATCCATTATTTTTTTGCACAAGTTTGACACGTTGTTTAAAAATCCGTCTGTGGCCCCGTCAGTAACGTTTTTAAACAATTGCTCCAAATATATTTTTGCAAGATCAAGCAGCTCAAAAGGCGAGTGCGCCGCTTTTATAATAGAAGCAGAATCATCTCTATTTTGACCTTCAAGATGAAACAGTCCGCGGTTAATAAGGGTTTCAAGCTGTCTCGCCGACTCAATGATCTGGCCTTTTCTCAGCAGCAATATCCCGCTTTTGTCAAAGGCATTCCACGGGATAGGCTTGCCAACGGTAATATCTCCATTTTTTACACTAATAAATTCCATAGAGTCTAGCCTGCCGGCGTAGCCCGATTTATATATCGGCATTTTTGGGTGAAAATTTAAATGCAGGGTCATGTTGCCTTGCCTTGTAGACTGAAAACTGCGAGCATTTAATAAAAAGGAAGTGATGTGACAGTTACCTTAACCCTGCTCAGGCGCAGGGACAGAATCTTTCCCGATCTCTTTAAGCAGGGTTATCTTTGTCCCGCCGGGCACGGTTTCAACTTGCAGGTCATTAAGGTACGATTTGATGCGGTTGCAGTCATTGTCCTGCAGGACGAAATCCTTCCGGGGGATTGCAACTTCGGCGAAGAAGGTATTTTCTTTTAATCTGAATTTCAGGTTGCAGTTTTCAGAGGCAGGCTCACTGGTCCCGATAACATTTGCAAACAGGTCGGACAGCGCGACCTGCAATTGCCCGACAACATGCGGCGGCATATTGAAACTCTTCCCCATGCTTTCGACAGCCCTCAGCGCTACCAGCACCGACTTCGGTTCAGCGGGGATCGTCATGTCGTAGGACGGCGAGGTGTCAACAACTCTCACCTGCTGACGTTTGTCTCCCATGAGCGCGTCTTTGATCTTGACCGATTGCGATTTTTCTATTTCCCTGAGATACAGCCCCTTGATGACATCGATCAATATTTTATCGTCAACGGGCTCGGTCTCGCTGAAGGCGGTCTCAACCACTCCGGCATTATGAAGGAGATTCATTACGTGTTCGAGGTCTTCATGCCCGATGGAGAGCGCTTCAGAAAGGTTTGATGAGCCAGCGTCCGGACCGCTTTCATAGAGATGATCGAGCACCCTGAGGGAAGGTTTCCGGAGATCGAATTGCGGTATGTAGGTTTTTAATATTGACGTCCAGTACTTGAATGTTTTCCCCCTTGTGATCTCATTGAAATATACGAGCCAGAGATCATCCGGGGAAAATAAGCTGCCCGCCTGCCGCGCGGCCTGGATGAAATTTTTAATGTAGAAGGGGTTCCCGTCAAACAGGTCAATGAAGTCATCCAACTCGGTCCGGACGTTCAACCCGTACGTCTGGCTGAGCGCGGCAAATAACTCCCTGGTGTTGTCATGTCCCAGCCCGGTCAAGTTGAACAGTTCGAGGTATTCGCCGAATAACGTGTCTTCAAAGAACATCCTGTCAAGCTCTGATTTGTTGCCTGAGAAAATATGGGGGGTGTAACGGAATTTCACCGGGACTTCAAAAAGCGTCCAGTAATGCCTGTTGCCGTCAACCGGATTAAGTTCACAGAATTTTCTTATCTTGTGGAAATCGTCTATCATCACTATCACCGGCAGCCCCGTGCTCAGGTAGCAGCGGGACGGCGCTGAAACGGCAAACGAGAACAGCTTCAGGGGATCGCCGCTGTCTTTGATGCGCGTGTAATCATTAACGAGATCAACCGCCCACTGCGCGCCCGACTCTTTCGCGAAGCGCGTCAGGTCTTCCAGGGAATAGATGCAGGCGTCTATCATGGCCAGATTTTTTTTCAGGAAGGCGAGGTTCTGAAGGATGAAGCTGCAGAGATAATCCTTGGAGAAATTCTCTGTTGAAGTAAACGCCGTCTTGAAAGTATAAAAGAAAGGGACTGCTTCATTCTGGTCGTTAAAAAGATGGTAGTAGGCCTGCCTTAAAAGCTCGGTCTTGCCGATGCCGTTCCTGCCTGATAGGAAAATGCCTGTGGCATCGCCTGATCTCGCCTCCCGGTAAATATTGCGGAGGATTTCAAGTTCATGGTCCCTGCCGAAGAAATTTTTAACTGTAAACTGTGATGGCATAGTTATTTAAAATGCAAAATTAAAAATATGAAGATCGCAATCTTCCCTGACCTTGAGTTCTATTTTAATTTTTCACAAGTAGACTACCTTGTCTCCTCCTCCCCTTTTGGCAAGATAAAGCGCCTGGTCTGTTTTCTCCAGGAGCTCTCCGATAGATGACGCGTCATCGGGATATGTGGTAAGTCCCATGCTCACGGTGACCGGTATTTCCAGGGTCTCCTGGTGCAGGGCCTTGTCGATCTTTTCCTTCAGACGGTGTGTAATATGTATGGCATCGGTCTTTGTGGTCTGCGGGAATATAGCGACGAATTCATCGCCGCCGAACCGCGCCGCTATATCGACGTTTCGCAGGGATTTTTCCATGATGGTCGCAAGGGCCTTTATTAATTTATCACCCAGTATGTGGCCGAAGGTGTCGTTATACTCCTTGAACTTATCCATGTCGAGCATCATAAAGCTGAAGGGATGCTTGTACCTGTTGTAACGCGTGATCTCCTCTGAAAGCCTCGTGTTGAGATACCGGCGGTTATAGATGCCGGTGAGGGGGTCCGTTATGGACAGCTGCTTAAGCTCTTCAGTCTGTTTATACAGGAGGCTCCGTTCAATGGCGATCGCGGCGTTGCTTACAAAAGATTGCAGCAACTTCAGGTCTTCATCAGTAAAGGCGTCGCCCCGGATCTTGTCCGATACATTGATAACGCCTGTCACCCTGTCTTCGATCTTTATCATTATGCTGATAAAGGACTTGGTCTTGTAATGTGACCTGTTTTCCCGCTTGACCCTCGGGTCTTTCTCTATATCCTCGACAAGGAGGGGTTCGCCGCTCTCAATGACCTTTCCCGCTATGCTTTCTTCTTTTTTGAGCCGCATCTTCTCCTGCACGGCATCGTCAGCTCCCTTTCTGGCCTCTACCACCAACTCGGACGTATCGTGGTCAAGGAGCATGACCGAGCCTTGTTCCGCGTGAAGGTATTGCAGGGTCTTCTCAAGCAATGTGTTGAAGAGCCTCTCTTTGCCTAAAACTGCCGCTATGGAATTTGAAAAGTCCGCGATATACGCGAGCTTCTCGTCAGACCTTTTCATTTTAGTGATCGAAAAACGCAAGTTGTGATTTTCAAGATTCAACTGCAGGTAATCCCTGAAGGCGTTCATTATCTTCAAATCCTCACGGGACAGACTTCGATCGAAAATGCCGATGATTTTTTCAATAGTATCTCCGATGAAAATCGGGAAGAAAAGGAATGAAGATGTTTTTTTGAGCGGCTCTCCCGCTATGTGTTTTTCTGTGCCGCCGGAAAAAACGAAGGTCCTGGTATTAAACATGTTATGCACAAGCGGGCTTTTTGCGTCAAGCTGAAATCCTGCGAGATCATCTTTATATGTCCCGGTACTGTAGGTGCTTTTATAAATAAACTCCGAATGATCAAGCACCATTATGGTTGCTGAGGTTTTACCCAGGACAAACTCGATGGTGTCTAAAATATATCTGTGCAGCAGGTCCGGGTTCTTGGATAGTGTCGCAAATGTATGACTGTCAAAAAGCGATGTCATGCGGAGGAGCTTTTCCTCGACGCGGTATTTTTCGTCAAAGGTGTTCAATAATTTATTTACTGTCAGATACACATAGTTTGCGATAGCGCTTACGGAATCTTCTTCGATAAAATTCAGGGGCATGGTTGCCGGTAAAGGCGGAAGAACAGTTTCTCTTGTGGACCTTAAAAAGTCGAGAAAGGCATCATACGAGGCAAAGCCTCCGATGCCCCTTATATATATTTTTTCATCAAACCGCTCTACCGGGAAAGAAAAATTCATTATTCCGGCGGGGCACTTATAAGTTGACGGTGATTTTGCTTTCAGAGATTCGAACATTAATTTAATACACGAGTCAGAACAACTCAGACTGTCCACTTTAGCTGATTCAATGAATTTGCAGAATTTATTTTCCCCTATAGAGAACAAGTTGATGCCGTCTTCGTCATAAAAATGAAATTCAAAATTCAGTGTCTTTGAGAGGTTGGAGAAATACTCGGACCATTCTTTTGACAACAATAGTTCTGAAAAAGTCATATTATCTTTTTTTATATAGTCAGGCATTGCTGTTATGCTTTATCATGGAATTCATCTAATACCCCAATTTTATTAAGCAATAAGTTAACCACCCCGTAACTTATTGAATTAATTGTTTATCAGAATATCAGGCTATGGTTATAGTGTAATATATTCCGACACGAAATTGTTAATTTTCTCTAATGTTAGCAAAAAAACACTTAAATATAAATAGTTACGCAGTGTCAACTTGCTTTACGCTCATTTGTTAAGTCTTACACTTAAAGGGGTTGTCAGATGCTAAGATATGAAAAAAAGTATGATACAAAATACCATGTTGTAAAACACAAAATCAATCGAGGGACACAGGGAAAGCTATTTGCCTGTAAGTTTTAAAGGATCAAGCAGGCGGTTTGCCTCCTTCTCCTTTAATATTTTTTTCTCGACTGTAATTTGCTTGACGGACTTTCCTGTTCGATAGGCTTCCTTTGAGACTTCAGCGGCTGCGGCATAACCGATGACCGGATTCAGCGCTGTTGCCATCGCGAGGGTTGAGTCTGCAAGTGCCCTGCATCTTTCAGCATCTGCCTTGATGCCGCTCAGACATTTTTCAGTAAATAAATTAATCCCATTTGTCAGGATGTCAATTGCAGAAAGAAGATTATAGGCTATTACCGGCATCATGACATTGAGTTCAAGCTGTGATGCCTGTGTCGCATAAGCGATAGTGGTGTCATTCCCTATCACCTGAAAGCAGATCATGTTGAGCATCTCCGCCATTACGGGGTTTATCTTGCCGGGCATTATTGATGATCCCGGCTGCACAGGCGGAAGCTGGATCTCCGCAAAACCGGTGCGGGGGCCTGAGCTTAATAATCTTATATCGTTGGCTATCTTTGTGAGTGTTATTGCCGTCCCTCTCAGAGAAGCGCTGAGTTCCAGCGCCGGATTAACATTTTGGATCCCCTCAAACGGGTTTTCACAACTTTTGAATTTAATGCCAGTGATCTTTCCGATCTCACGTATAACAAAGCTTTTAAATTTCGGAGCGGCATTTATTCCAGTGCCGACAGCATTGCCCCCGATGGGCAGATACAAAAGAGACCCCATTGCATTAGATACCCTGCGAATGTCTTGATTGACCGCCTCCGCATAACCGCCGAATTCCTGGCCAAGCCTTATCGGGACCGCATCCTGCAAATGGGTCCTGCCTGCCTTCACGATTTTGTCGAACTCCCGGGATTTCGTAGACAATGCCTCCTTTAGTTTTTTTAGTTCTGGAAGTAAGCCTTCACTCACGGCTTCAAAGGATGAAATATATATTGAAGCCGGAATCGTGTCATTGGTCGATTGGGCCATGTTTACATGATCATTTGGATGAATGAGTTTATAATCGCCTTTCCTGCCTTTTAATATTTCGATTGCCCTGTTTGCAATTACTTCATTGGCGTTCATATTCTGGGAGGTCCCGGCACCCGCCTGGTACACGTCAACAACAAAATGCCTGTCATGAACTCCATCGATCACTTCCAGGGCCGCTTTTTCAATAGCTGATAAAATTTTCCTGTCGAGAAGACCAAGTGCGCCGTTTGCCCTCGCTGAGGCAAGTTTAACTATCCCCTGGGCCCTGATGAACCGCCTCGGCAGTTTCAGCCCGCTTATTGGGAAATTATCGAGGGCCCTTTTCGTCTGCGCGCCGTAATAAACATTATCAGGAAGACTGAGTTCTCCCATGGTGTCTTTTTCGATCCTCAATTTTTCATCTCCTTTTGGAATAAAGAAATCCGCAAAATCATGATGGCGACGGAAAAATCATTATACATAAAATCAGGCAGTTTTTGACAGCGGAGTAAATGCTCAATTATAATGTCTGATATGATACCTGCTTATGAAGTAATTATCCGCCTTATTCTCGGCGCTGTTATTGGCGGCATTATAGGTTTTGAAAGAGAGGTGCACGGCAGGGCCGCGGGCTTCAGGACGCAGTTAATTGTCTGTGTAGCTTCAGTGCTCATAATGGTGGTCTCCGAAAACTACTATTACCATATCAAGAGTATCGACCCAACGCTCAGGATTGACCCGGCGAGGATTTCAGCAGGCGCGTTAATCGGCATAGGCTTCTTAGGCGCAGGAGTGATTGTAAAAAGCGGTTTTGCGATCAGGGGACTGACAACCGCGGCGTCTATATGGATCGTCTCCGCTATCGGGCTTGCAATCGGGGGCGGGCTCTATTTCGAGGGGATTGCGACTTCCATAATTACCATCATCGCTTTAATGGCGCTCAGGGCTGTTGAAAGGAAGATAAAATTTTTACGTTACAAAGTAATTACGGTTTCCACGCTCATTACGGCAAACAAGGAGGAGGAAATTACATCCATGCTCTCAAGCCGCGGATTTCACGTCCACTCCATTGATTACGAGAAGGACAAATCAAAGGGTGAAATTATATATGACATCACAGTCTCTACAAGAAATAAGGAAGCAGTAAGACAGATGTTTGCTGAATTGAACTCGACGGAGTTTATAAATACACTGAAAATCAGCGGATGATAATGTTGTGGTTTTGTATTGAAACTGAAGGGCAGATTATTGGACGCTTAAAAGCTTGTTGTAGGGATATCTCCTTAAGAACCCCATAAATTGCTCGACGGTGTGTGAAGGCTCCTTGGACTTCCTGTATACGAGTGAAAAATCTCTTACAAATTTCTCTTCTTTAAAGACCGCTGTTTTCAAACTTCCGTACTTGCATTCTTTTCTGGCTGCCCACTTTGAAAGTATTGAAATACCGAGGCCTTCTTCAACCGCGCTTTTTATTGATTCAGTGCTTCCCATTATTATAGAGATCTTCAGGTTCTGCTGAGTTATTCCGTGCTTTGAAAGATACTTCTCTATAGCTTCTCTTGTCCCCGACCCTTCCTCCCTGAATATCAAAGGCTCTTTTGCGAGTTCCATGATGGAGACGGTGGATTTTTTTGCCAGATGATGATAGGGCGACATTATCAAAACCATTTCGTCGGGGATGAGTTTTTCCAAAATCAGTTTCTGCTTGTTGACCTCTCCCTCAACGAGGCCGATATCAACGCTGCCGGCATTCAAATAATCGACGACGGCTTTAGTGTTTCCTACATGAATATGGACCCCCACCTTCGGGAACCGTCTCTTGAAATCAGATACTACGGTCGGTAAAACGTAATTGCCTATAGTAGAACTTGCGCCGACTGTTATCACTCCTTTTACAAGACCGGTGATCCCGCCTATCTCTTTCTCAGCGGCTTCATATAGAGCGTTTATCTCTTTCGCGTATTTGTAGAGCATTTCACCTGCAGGCGTGAGAGTAATAACACAACCGGAGCGGTTGAATAATTTTGTGCCGTACATTTCTTCGAGAGCTTGTATTTGAAGGCTGACGGCAGGCTGGGTGAGGCGAATGATTTCAGACGCCCTTGAAAAGCTTTTAGTTTCCGCAACTATACAGAATACTTTTAACTTGTGGTCATCCATAGGTGGTAGATAATTTTACTCTTAATGATTTATAAAAGTCAATCGGCGGAATTGCACAGTATTAATATAAATCTGCAAAAAACTTTATCCATTCTGCAATAAATAAAGTTTTCTAATTTTGCTATTATGAATATTGCCTTGAAGAATTTTCAAGGTATTATTATAATGTCTGAGTTTTTGACCCCATTGTAAATTCAGCCGTTTAAATTATCTAAACGGTGTAAATCTACAAACTAAAATTCAATAAAAAGGAGGGTGTATGAGATTATTAGTCACATTAGTATTTCTCATCGCAGTGGTTGCCGTTCCGCTGTCTGTATTTGCAGAACCGGCAAAGACGATCGATGAGCTTGCGGCAATGTACAATGTTGACGCATGTGCTGACTGTCATGAGGATATCCACAAAGACTGGAAAGATTCATGGCACAGCAAGTCTCTCACAGATTCACGTGTCATCAGGACGTGGAGGACTTTTATACTTAACGGCCTTGACAAGGACGGGATGCCGAGGGCGGCGCTGAAGGATACATGCTTAGGCTGTCACGCCCCGCAGATCAAGGACGCTGCGCCTGAAGTTTCAGTCAAAATTGCAGAGTTGATTTTAATAGCTGCAGACGACCCTGACGCGTCAAAGAAAGAAGCCGCAGTGAATGAATTGTCAAAGCTGAATGTTAACTGTATTATTTGTCACAATTTAAAAGCCACACCGGGCGGTAATCCCCAGGCCAAAACCATATACGGCCCTAAAGGAAATGTAGACGCCGGACCACACAAAGAACAGCTTGGGTTTGAGACAGCAAAATCAGATTATCTTAGACAAGCCAAGTTCTGTTCGGAATGTCATCACGGCTGTTCACCGGGTATGACGGCAGAACGCTGCCCGACACTTTGGTTTGCTTACAACGAACACTACTTGACTCATGGCGGAAATAAAACCTGCCAGAACTGTCATATGGACGCAAAAGATTATGGCATGTCGCATAAGTTCCCGGGAATCATGGAAGTTGATTTTGCTAAAACCGGAATAGACCTTACCCTCAATGCTTCCGCAACAGAGTATCTTTATCATCTGGACAACAAGATCGTTCCCGCGGTAATCGTGAATGTTCAGGTTAAGAATACTGCCGGACACGGCATCCCTCATGGTTGAGTATACATACCATCAGCGGCACTGGAAGTGACCGTTAAAGACGAGAATGGAAAGGTATTATATTCAAAATCCGAGGATTACATAGTAAATGACTTTTATATTAAAAAAGCTGACCCTTCAAAAGATCCAATCATGGTTGCTAACTGGTGGTTTGACAGACAGGTGCATCTCCATGAAGGGATAGAACCGGGTGAAGTTAAATCAACATCCTTTGTGGTCCCTCTTGAAAAAGGGGCGAAATCAGCCACAGTGGAAGCCGCCTTTGTATTTCACTATGAAAAAGGCAAGGACGCCACCTGGAACAAGGCAACTAAGAAGATTGAATTCTAACTCAATTCTGTAAAACGATTCGGGCTTTATTCTGAAGGTCTTTGGAATAAAGCCCGATCTTTTTTCGCTCTCGTATTGCAAAAAAATTCATTGAGAATGTAAAATCTACCAGCGCAAGCAGTGTGAATGGTGAAGGACCTTCACTGGCGCTAAGTTTAAGGAGAGGGCGACTGCCCGGTTTTTAGATTATGAGAAGGATTTATTTTTTCCTGATACTTGCTGTCCTGATCTCTTTCGGCTGCTCCAAAGAAGTTAAAAAGCCGTCAGAAGATTCACAATTGGCGTCGGAGGCAGTGAACAAGATCGAAGCCATAAAAACAGCGTACCAGGAAAAGGACGCCGCGATCTTGCAGCAGCAGTTGGATGCCGGACTTTCTGAAGACATTTTAAGAGAACTTTCATTTGAAAAAGCTGAATTGTCTTTTACCCCGAGATTTGTGAGTATAAAGAGTGATTCCGTTATAATTAATTTAAGCTGGCAGGGATCATGGCTTATTAAAGAAAAGAAGCTTGAAAACAGGGGCACGGCTAATTTAGTATTACATAGAGACACAATGAAGTTGACGCAAATAGAGGGTGATAACCCTTTTCACTTACCTTAACTATAAATGCCGAAGTGGCGGAACTGGCAGACGCGCTAGGTTCAGGGTCTAGTGGTCGAAAGGCTGTGCGGGTTCAAATCCCGCCTTCGGCACCATCTTCAACACACTCATTCCATATAAGTCCACTTTCAGGTCAGCTGCTGATTTTAAATCGTAACGCGTGATGCGTAAAGCGTAATGGCGCTTTTAACTCTATGCTCTCTGCCCTCTGCGGCGCTTGCGGGCGGCTGAAAATGTGATAACATTTCACTATAGAGAATGGACAAACCCAAGTAAGGAGGACACGATGTATAAGATAGCAGTTGTTATTACATTGATATTGTTAGCGGCAAGCCAGTCTCACGCAGGCGCGAAGGTCCAGGGTCAGGCCGTCGATTACAGCGACAACGGCGTGGTGATGAAAGGGTACCTCGCGTATGATGAAAATATAAAAGGAAAACGCCCGGGCGTGCTGGTTGTCCATGAGTGGTGGGGGCATAACGAATACGCCCGCAAGCGCGCGCGGATGCTCGCTGAACTCGGATACACAGCCCTCGCAGTTGATATGTACGGTGACGGCAAGCAGGCAATGCATCCAGATGACGCCGGGAAATTTTCATCAGAGCTGATGAAGAACTTCGACACCGCGAAGTCGCGGTTCACCGCAGCCATGAACTTTCTCAAGCAGCAGCCGACGGTTGATCCCGAACGCATCGCCGCTATCGGATACTGTTTCGGCGGAGGCATTGTGCTGAACATGGCGCGGCAGGGCATAGAACTTAAAGGTGTTGCAAGCTTTCATGGAGGTTTGACAGCGGTAAAGCCCGCGGGGCCCGGCGCAGTAAAGGCAAAGATACTGGTGCTTCACGGCGCTGACGATAAGTTTACTACGCCTGAACAGATAGACGCCTTCAAAAAAGAGATGAAGGCCGCTGGGGCCGACTCCAAATTCATCTCATACCCGGGCGCAATGCACAGCTTTACAAATCCCGATGCTGATATGTATGCAAAGAAGTTCAATCTGCCGTTAGGATACAACGCCGAAGCGGACAAAAAATCATGGAGTGAGCTGAAGAAGTTCCTCAAAGCTATCTTCAAGAAATAGGGGTGCGTCATTAATATGAAAAGTCCGAAGATCTTAACAATAATTTTAATTATCTCATGCGTAACAGTTTTTTATGCTTGTGCTACCGGAAGATATATGGGCACAGGCCCCGCCACGACTGAGGAGATACAGGGGACATACACCCTTTTGCTTCATGGCAACAGGTACAGCGATGATGTTGAGAACGTGGCGGTCCTTGATAAAGAGGGAGACCGGTACACCTTCGAGATATACGCGCCTGAATACGATTACACAGTTAAGAAAGGCCTGCCTGCAAAAGAGGCCCTTGAGGAAGCGGAAAGGTTCGTCAGATTCAACAGCGCTTTTATGCGCTCCAGGCTGAGCAGGATTGTTGATAACGAAGGCAATACCATCGGATATGAATTGAGGCCGCTATATCACCTGTTCGAATTCGGGCAATCAGATGTGCTTTATATTAATTACCTGCTGAGAGATAACAGGGTGCTTACCATAATAAGACAGAAAGAGTATTCAAGAGACAGGGAGCCGTCCCTTTTCAGGGACTCAATGGACAGATGAATAATTTAAAGACAGGATAGTGACGAGTGACGCGTAACGGGAAGAGACAAAAATCATTGATCTTCACTCGTTCTGAATAAAGCTCATCAGATATTCTTTGAACTTGCTTGGCAGGAGCCATCTAATCCCCAGCTTCTCGGCCCATTTTATTGCGCCGTGATCGACGGTGACAAGGAGCGCGTCGAGCTCTTTTGCCAGCAATATCAAATCCACGTCTTCCTTGCTGTCGATTATTCCCTCGCGCAGGGCCTCCCTGTAGTTTTTCCTCATGGCCTGTATGACTTCGCGTTCATCGCTTTTGCCCGCGGTCCTAACGGCCTTCTCTGCGATCCTTAAGCCTTTGTTAACGCGCTCTCTTATATCTTCGATGAGCTCGTACAGGAAAAAGGCGGGGCAGGTCAGTTCATGCTTGCTCGGGGATTTTTGATGAAGCACGGCAAGAAGCGCTCCGGGGATCTCTTTTTCATTCACGAAATTCAGGAGCTCCTGAAAGATGGAAGAGGGCATGTAGAATTCGAGCGAGGGGATCTGCTCCGCTATCTGGAGAAATCCATTTATTGCCTCTGTAGGCGAATCGCCGAAATCATTGCGGACTTCTGGATTTACAAAAAGGCTTGTATCAAGAACTACTCTGTCTTTTCTTTGTCTTGCAGACTTCATATGTATTCAGGACGAAGGTGTTCCAGGTCTTGCATGAAGGGCATCTCCCGGCCCAGTCTTTAGAGGTGTACCCGCAGTTTGAGCAGCAAAAAGGCACAAGCAGAGGCTTGTCAACTTTCAGGGCTTTCTTGAATTCCTCGGCGGCCTTTTCCGCCCGGGATCGTCTCAGGTAAATATTGCCTAAAAGGATGTGCAGGTCGGGAAAATCAAATGCGCTGGTATCAAGCGCGTTGATCGTCTCAAAGGCGTAATCTATCATCTCAAGGCGGTAATAAAGTTTTGCAAGGAAGAACTGGAGCTTCAGGTCACGCGGGTCTTTCTGCACCGCCTTTTGGTAGAGATCGATTATCGTGCCCGGCTCTCCCATTGATATGAAAAAGTCTTCCAGGCGCACAAGCAGGACCAATGAAGAGGTCGTTTCATATCCCTTCAGCAGAAGCTCCTGCGCCTCATCCGTATTGCCGTCTTTTAAATACGCTTCCGCGAGAGCAATGTACGCGGAGGCAAAGTCCTTGTCCGCCTTGATAACGGACTTTAATATCTTTACAGCCTTTTCAGTATTATTGGTTTCAAGGTAATGGCATCCAAGTTCGTACCTGTAGCCTAAATGTTTTTTGTGCTCTTCCTGTTCTTCCTCGGGAGAGAGGTCGCATTTAAGCACCTTGTGCTGGACCTCTAAAACATCTTCCCATTTTTTGTCTCTCTCGTATATGTCACGTTTCCTGTAAAGGATCTCGGGATTCTCTTCGTCGATCTCAAGGATGGTGTCAAGATATTTCAGGGCCTCATTCCATTTCTGCTGCCCCTCAAAGACCTTTTCAAGCGAGAGCAATACCTCAACGCTCCGGGGTTTTATTTCCTTGGCCCTTGTGTAAAAATCCTTTGCCTTGAAATAATCTTCCTCATATATCGCGATGTCACCAAGCCTGAGCAGTGCGTTAACGTTGTACGGGTCTTCTTCAACAACTTTCGTGAAAAGCTCCTCCGCCTCTTCGTACCTGCAGGCAAAGAAGGCGTCGAGCCCCCTTGTGTAGGATTCCTGGATCTTCAATTCCTTCTTCTGGCGGCGGTTGAACTGCCAGTTGCTGAAGAACCGCCTGGCGTCCCTGATGGAAAAGACAACGAACATGGCGAAGATGCCGGCCGCGGTGGAGATCAGTATAAGGCCGATGACCGGGACTTCATAAGTAACGCCCTGCCAGACCGTAAGGTTGACCGTGTCCTTGTTAAAGAACGCCAGTATGCCCACTACAAGCAGGAACATGATCGTCAGGAATACTGAAAACTTTGCCATGTTATTTCTTGTGCTCCTCTACCGGAATTCTCGGCGCGTCTATCCAGAGCTTTTCCAACTCGTAATAATCCCTGGTCTCATCATCAAAGATATTAATTATTATATCGCCGTAATCTATCAGGACCCACCGGGCGAAATCCAGCCCCTCTTTTCCGAGAGGGAAGATATTCTGTTTTGAAAAATTCTCCTGTATGGCTTCCGCTATCGCCCTGATCTGCGACGTATTATCTCCCGAACAGATCACAAAATAATCTGCAATCGTTGAAAGGTCTTTTAATTCGAGGATGATCGTGTCTTTGGCTTTTTTGTCGAGGGCCGTCTCCGCGGCCCTGACCGCCCTTTTCTTGCTGTTGCTAATTAAAGGAATCTCCTTTTCTTTCCGTAACGCGTGACGAGTAATACGTAATGTGTTAAAACCGGAAATAGGGACTCGTTACTTATCACGCATTACCCATTACGTATATATAATTCATGTGAAATTATATAGTTTTCTACGGAATCAGGCAAGAGGTACTTAATATTTTTACCGGACGCAACCAGATTTCTTACGCGGGACGCTGAAATTTCAAGCCCCGTGACATTGCACAGGGACCCTTTCTGTTTCCCGGAGATGTCAAAAGAAAAGCAGTCCCTTGTCCCCTTATCAAGCTCCTTCAGTATCTTCACGGGAACATTTTTGAGATACGGGGATGATGAAAGGGCCGCAAACGCGTGGGACGGTCTTGATATAACGACCAGGTTTGTAAGATCGAGAAGCGTGCCGGGCTGCTTCCAGTGAGGCAGGTCCAGGAACGCGTCAATACCCAGGATGAAAAACAACTCCGCGTTCTTGTGCCTGAGCTTCAATTTGCTGATAGTGTCGACAGTAAATGACTTGCCGGGAGATCTTGCCTCTATGTTAGACACATCAAAACGGGGATTGCCCGCGATGGCGAGCTTTACCATTTTATAACGGTGAGCGGCCTTGATGAGATCGGGTTTTACAAACGGCGTCTGGCCCGCCGGTATAAAGAGTATCCTGTCGAGCGAAAGCTTCTCAAAGATCTCCTCCGCGGTCCTCAGATGTCCGTAATGTATGGGGTTGAACGTCCCGCCGTAGATGCCGAGTTTCATGGTACATTGTTTCATGGTACATTGAAGTATACAGAAGGAAGAGATTTTTCGGCAATACGGGGAGCGGGGTTACGTCATTGCCGGTTAATTTGAAATTAAGTCAGAATTTATTTCCTGATCTTCTGCCTTTTGTTCTTCTGCACTATTGTACTTTTGCACTTTGGAACTTTTCTTAGCCCTTGACAACCGGAGGCCTTATAAGTGTTAGATTGCCTATACTGCAATTGCCTCAACCATCTTCCAACCTTTAGACTCTTGAGATGCATGCCATAAGTCATAATTCTGCTGAAGGTTGAGCCATAATTCCGGTGTCGTTTTGAATGCCTTAGACAGACGTAAAGCCATATCCGGTGTTACAGAACCGCGCTCGTTTACAATCTTTGATAATGTCTTTCTTGAGACCCCAAGAATCTCAGCAAGCTCTGAAACCGTTAAAGATAATGGCTCCATGTAGTGCCTTCTCAAAATGCCTCCCGGATGTGTTGGTGGTCTTTTTCTTGTTCTCATGTTGTCACCTTCCTAATGATAGTCAATGTAATTAACATCGTAAGCATTGGCTTCTTTAAAACTGAAAATTACTCTCCAGTTGCCTGAAACCCTTACTGCCCATAATCCTTTCATCTTCCCTTTGAGCTGATGCAGGTCTGATCCTGGGTATTTCATATCAGTTACATCTTTTGCGGCATCAAGCCTATCAAGTATGTCACCTAATTTTTGAGCGTGTTGTGCTTGAATACCTTTCTTAGTTCCATTGTAGAAATAGTTCTCCAGACCTTTATGTTCAAAGCTCTTAATCACAATTACAGTGTAACCTATGGAGTTACGCTTGTCAATCCGAGCAATCTAACGACTGACGAGTGCCACAGTAAGGAGTTAAAAAGCATAAAGACGATTTGCAAATCTTAAACCATCGCTCATCCGAAAAAGTGACCTGTGGTACTCGTTCACGTCCATCTGGTTGTTATCTGCTATTCTTAATTAGAATGTGCATATTTCAAAAAATGATTAGTAAAATCATGATAAAGAATATGCACCTTATTATTCGAATCAATGGCTATGGAACTCCATCCTCCGACATCCCCTGTACTTTCAACAATTGAAGTAACCCAAGAATAAGCACCGGTTCCTTTTGCATATTTAAGGTCTCCATTAGTTACATCGTAATAACTGATATGAAAATTATTATTTGAGTCAATGGCTAGCGATGTATCTCGACCAACATCTCCTATACTGTCTACCGTATAAGGGGAAAGAACACCAGAATACCCCATAGATTTAAGGTCTCCATTGGTTGCGTCGTAATAAGCTACTTCCACAGGTGTAAATGAACCAGATGAGTAGACTACTAAGGAGCTGTATTGTCCAACATCTCCGGTACCATCCAGATCATTTTCCACCCAGGAACCGGAGGTATTTGTATAATATTCAAGCCATTTAAATGTCGCATTGTAGCAACTGATATGAATCTTATTGTTTGAATCAATTGCTATGGATGTATATTGTCCTGTATTATCAAAGCCGCTGGAATAAAGATTAATTTTGGAAGTAACCCAAGAACCGGAGGCATTTGTTGCATATTTGAGGTCTCCATTTGTTACATCGTAATAACTGATATGTACCTTATTATTTGAATCAATTGCTATGGATGTATAACGCCCAACATCTCCAACACCATCAAGGACAGAAATAATCCAAGAGCCCGATGCATCTGTTGCATATTTCAAATCTTTATTAAAGAAGTCATAGTAACTTACGTGTACCTTATTGTTTGAATCCACTGCGATGGAAATGTCCCACTCACCATTTCCTGAACTATCTATGGTTGAAATAACGAAAGAACCTGAAGCATTTGTTGCATATCTGAGAATATTACCATCGTCTTTTTCATAGGCTATATGCACATTATTTGATGAGTCGATGGCTATTGCTCCATCATATCCCGTTGCTTCTATGTTAGTAGTAGTCCATGAAATAGGTGTTTGACTTGGAGGATTATCATTACTGCTGCTCCCTCCTCCGCCTCCACCTCCGCATCCTATAAAACCCACCACAAGCAATGTAGGAAATATTAGCGTTGCCAAACTTCTCAGTAAAATTATCATGATACTGCCCTCCTTTTTTACCATGGCTAAGTTGTTCTTAACTTTTCAAAACAGATAACGATATCTATACTACGCAGCAGGAAAAGTAAAAAGGACCGGGAAATTGCTAAGTGAGTAATTATAAACTTCCCCATGGTTGTTTGTCACGAAAATAATTCAAAAGGAGGGAAGTTATGAAGTACAGGAGCTACAAGA